>JAQGOK010000130.1 GCA_028293645.1 Chthoniobacter sp. | reverse complement strand
GTAGTTGACCAGCCGCGTCACATCGATGGAGTCACCGCTCGCGAGCTTCGCCGTGACGAGCAACTGAGCGGAGGCGTAGCGGCCTTGAAGCTTTACCGCTGGCGGATCGATCGCAAGCGAGACGATCTGCGCATCCGTCGGTAGCGTTTCGGGAATTAGCGGAGCCGCCGCATCGATGGCGTTGCCACTTGCGAACGGCAGCGCGGCGCAGGCGAAAGCCAACGGCAGGATCAGTGCGAGACGGAACATGGGTCAGGGTTGGGGAACAGCGACTCCGAAGTGGAAGCCCAGAAGCGCGCTTTCCTTAGCACGCATCCGCAAGCGGCGCACACGGGAAAAGGGCGGGACTGCAATGGCTGGGAGCTGCCAGGGAGCGCTCGCGATGCCATGTCATCCTGAGCGGAGCTTCGGCTTTGCGAAGCGGAGTCGAAGGACCTCTCGCTGCTTGGAGCTGAAGCGAGGTCTGCTTTCACGCGCCGCTTCTCGGAGCTCAGGAACCCTGCGGTAGTGAGAGGTCCTTCGACTGCGCTCCGGGCGCGGCGCCCTGCGCTTCGCTCAGGATGACAATGGCTTTTTTGGCTACGGGCGCCGTGACCTCACCGCGTCGTCACTTCTTTCAGCGGAACGGGAAGGAACTCCTTCGCCACTGCGCCAGTCTCCGCCGAAATCAGACGCACCATCCCATCCTCACCGGCGGCAGCGACGGTCTTCCCATCGGGGCTGAACGCGAGCGCGTAAACGCCGTTTTGGAGCGCCACAGAATGCAAGAGCTGCACGCCATCCGACCAGTAGGCCTCCAGCTTCTTCCTCTCCTCGTCGGTGTACGTAGAGGCGGTCTTTTCCATGATCTTCCCGAGCTCCGGCGGAAGCTTGGAATCAAACTCCGCGCTGCAAATGTTCACCGCGCCGCGCTCGTCGAGGCTGCTGCCGCAGGCGACGCGTTTGCCATCCGGGCTATAGGCGACGGCGTAAAGCCGGCCTTCCATCGGCGGCAGTTTGCGGACGAGCGCGGCGTTGTCGCCGATCTTGCGCGCGGTCTGCCGGAAGACCCGGTAGATCTGCGGCAATCCGTCCGCGCCGCCGATCAGGATTTCGTCGCGTTGCGGATGCCGCGCCACGGCGTAGATGCCGCCACGCAAGGCGCCCGGCGTGATGGAGCTGATGTTGTCCACGAACCGCTGCGTCGCGAATTCGGTGAGCTTCACACTCATGTCGCGGCTCACGGAGATGACGTGATCGCCTTTCGTCGAGAAGACCGTGTCGAGCACCCAATCGCTGTGGGAGCCTTGCTTCAGCACCTCCTGCCCGGTCGCTGCGTCGATTGCCCGCACGTTCCGATCGGTGCAGCCGAACGCAACCGCCTTGCCGTCCGGCGACCAGCTCACGCCATAGACCGTGTCGAAGGTGACCGGCACCGAGACCGACAACGCGCGCTTCGCCACATCCCAAATTTGCACCTCGCCCATGCGCGCCGGCTGGCCGCCGGCGACGGCCAGTTGTTTGCCGTCCGGAGAGAACCGCACCGACTGAACGCGTTCGGAAAGTCCCACCAGACGCGCCACGAGCTCGGAGCCGTCAGCCTTGTGCAGGAGCACTTCGTGAAAGCCGGCGACCGCGAGAAGCTGCCCATCGGGCGAGTAGTCCAAGGCGCTGACCAGCGGCGGTCGCGAGTAGATCGGCGGGTGCTCGGAATCGAAGTGCTGCTTCGCGTTCGCGGGCGTGTCATCGGACGCGCCTTCGCTGATCCAGCGGCGGACCAGCGCAATCTCATGCTCCGGCAACGGCGGCTTCTTCACCGGCATCTCTGCTTCGCCGTTCACCGGTGTGATCTGCTGAACGAGCAGGCTGTTGTCCGGATCGCGGGGAACGATCGCGACTTCTCCTTTATCGACGCTCTCGCCGCCCGCGAGGAGCTTGGCGAAATCCGTCATCACATAGCCGCCCTTGGCCTTCGCCGGCTGATGACACCCCTGGCACTGGGCCTGGAAGATTGGTCGAATATCCCGGTAGTAGCTGATCGGTTTGGCCGGATCCCGCTTCGGCTCGGCGGCTCGCAAATTCACAACACTGACGAGGAAGAGGAGGACTAGAGGAACGCGCATGCCGGCATGGGGGAGAAGCCGCCACTCTCGGAATCCTTGGTGCCTTTGCAACTCCGCGCGCCCTGGACTCCGTCGATCAGGCGGAGAGCGCGGCGCGCGTGCGCGTGACGAGGCCGTTGTCCTTGTCTCCCGAGCCTTTGAAGTAGAAGACGCTCGCGGCCAGGAGACGATCCCGCCAGGGGGCGGAAAGCCGCTCATAATCCTCCAGGACCGCGGAGCTGAATTTATAATCGTGCGAGTTGCTCCCTTTCAAAAAGATCAGCCGGCGAGCGGCGTCCGCGAACGGCTTTGCGCTTGGCTGATCCTTGAGATACCCGAGCACCTTGCGCGCAGCGGTGAGCCGATCCTTGTTCACGTCTGCGAAAATTTCCGCAACGGCCTCTTCGCCGGTCGCCTCGGCAGCGAGTGGCTCCAGCGTATCGATATGCACTCCGCTGTCCGCGCGATTGCCTCGGTAGAGCGGCATGAATGCCGCGTTCTGAAGGAGCAACAGGCGGCGCGTCTCGTCGCTTTGCGTGCGGTGCCAGGCGTAATGCACCGCGTTGGTGAAAGTCATCGAATGAAGTGAGACGATGCCGGGCGCCTGCATGAGCATCTCCCCCGCCCCGTCAAAGAGCGCATCGAAGATCGACTGAGGCGCCGCGCCCGCGTTCAACAGCTTCACGGTCACTCCGGCGGTGTCGCTCGGCGACCCGGTGCGCAGCGCCTGCAAGAGATCCGTCGTCGCTTCGCTGCTCCTTTTGCCGTGAAGCCAATCGGGGCGAACCTGCTTCACCGCTTCGAGATTCTGCCGGAACGGACGGTCCGCCGGCAGATCGGCATGCGCAGGATTCTCGTTGGTGCCCGAGCGGTCCAGCAGCGCGTAGGCGAGTGAACGCAACACCGGCTCCGCGTGATGCCAGCCGATCACTTCCAACGTCCGAAAGCTGTTCGCGACGTAGATCGCCTTGTGACCGATGTCGCGGAAATCGCGCGCGCCGTAGCGGCAGAACACCTCGAACAAGTCGTTCGAGCTGGCGCCACGCGCGAAGCCGACCACCGCGGCATCGGCGGCTGATTCGTCCCAATTATCCATCGCATCGATGAAGGCCTGTCGCGCGAGGTGGCTCGCGGGCACGGCAGCTTCATCGACGGGCGCCATGGTCCAATTCCCCTCCCGCTCGTCTGCGGCTTGGGACGATTTGAATTGATCGATCGCCCAGAAGATCGGCAGCCAACGATCGCTGTCCGGCGACGCGAGGCTGGCCAGATGCGCCGAGTTGACCACGAGCACCGCGTGGAATTTGAAGCCGACCGGCCGCGGTTGAATATCCCGGATCCCAGCGAGCAGCAATGCGGCGAGCACTTCGCGATAGCTCACCCCGCGATGGATCCGCGCGGCGACTTCCTCGAGCACGCGTTCACGCGGTGTCTCTTCGAGCAAACGCACGAGCGGCTCGATGTCCGGATGAAAGCGCACCATCCGCGGCTCGAGAGTCGCTTCGGCGGCGGTGACGGTTGGAAGTCGTGAAAGAAAGCCGAGGTTTCCGAGCGCGGCCAGTGCGCCGGCGCTGCCGGTTGTTTTGAGGAATGAACGGCGATGGATCATGGGGGGGAACCTCCGAAGGTGAAGGGAAGAACGTAGCAGAGGCCTCCGTGGTTGCGAAGCTTTGCGCATCCAGGTTTCAACTGAGGGGACAGTTCACTTTGCGAGAGCATCGGAGCGATCAGGCTGTTACTGGTCCGCTCGTCGCTGATTCATCGAACGTCTGCGCACGCTTTCCACCATGACCATGAACCGCCCGCTTTTGTTGCTCCTGCTCACGCTCACCGCGCTGCCCGTATGGGCGGAATTCCCGCAGCCTTACAATTCGGAGCCGGACACCAGTTCGGTGGCGATGCCCGCCGTCGAGGCGGCGGCGAAGTTCAAGGTGCCACCGGGCTTTAAAGTCAGCGTCTTCGCCTCCGAGCCGGACGTGCAGAATCCCATCGCCATGACTTGGGACGCCAGGGGCCGGCTCTGGGTCGTGGAGAATTACACCTACGCCGAGCGCGGAAAGCGGTTCGATCTTCGCCTGCGCGATCGGGTGCTCATCTTTGAAGACAAGGCCGGCAATGGCCGCTTCAGTTCACGGAAGATTTTCACCGATGACGTGCAGATGGCGACCAGCGTCGAGGTCGGTCACGGCGGCGCGTGGTTGCTCTGCCCGCCGCAGTTGCTCTTCGTCCCCGATCAAAATGGCGACGACGTTCCGGACGGCGCGCCGCAGGTCTTGCTCGATGGTTTCACCCCGCCGGCCGAGAACTACCACAACTTCGCGAACGGCCTCCGCTTCGGCCCCGACGGCTGGCTCTACGGGCGCTGCGGCGCTTCCTCCCCGGGAGACATCGGGCTGCCGGGAACTCCGCTCGCTGAGCGGGCGCCGATGCGCGGCACGATGTGGCGCTACCATCCGCAACGCAAAGTCTTCGAGGCCCTGAGCAGCGGCACGACCAATCCTTGGGGGCACGACTGGAACGAACACGGCGAGCTGTTTTTCATCAACACGGTCAACGGCCAGCTCTGGCACGGCATCACCGGCGCGCATTACGTCCGGCCGCACACGATTGATCCGAATCCGCGCGTTTACGGGCTCATTGATCAACACGCAGACCACTGGCATTTCGATACGGCAAAGGATTGGACCAAGTCGCGCGATGGCGCGGCGAATGAACTCGGCGGCGGCCACGCACACATCGGCATGATGATCTATCAAGGTGACAACTGGCCGGCCGAATATCGCGGCCGCCTCTTCACCTGGAACATGCATGGCCGGCGCGCGAATCAGGAGATCCTGGAGCGCGAAGGTTCAGGCTACGTCGGGCGTCACGGCGCAGACATTTTGCTCGCGGAAGATCGGTGGTTTCGCGGGATGGAACTAAGCAGCGGTCCCGACGGCGGGGTGTTCGCGCTCGACTGGAGCGATACCGGCGAATGCCACGACAGCACCGGCGTCCACCGCACTTCGGGCCGCATTTTCAAGATCACTCACGGCGACCCGACTGCAGGCAACGCGGGTGATCTCACCAAACTGGAGGCGCCTGAACTCGTGAAGCTGCAGACGCATGCAAACGATTGGTGGGCGCGTCAGGCCCGGCTCGAACTCGCCACGCGCGCGGCGGCCGGCCGCAAGCTGGAAGGTGCGAGCGAAGCTTTGCGGGAACTCTTCGAACGCGACTCGAACGTGGTCCATCAACTCCGTGCACTCTGGAGTCTGCATGGCGTCGGCGCGGCTGATGAGAAGTTCCTGATCGCGCAATCGCGGCACGCGAATGAACACGTCCGCGCGTGGGCAATCCGTTTGCTCACCGACGGATGGCCGCTCGACACGATGATGAGCTTACGCCCGGCCGGCAGAGCAGATTTCCGCGCTCCGGCGGCGATTCTGACTGAACTGTCACGCATGGCCCGCGACGATGCCTCGGCGCTCGTCCGACTCACCCTTGCATCCGCGCTGCAACGCCTGCCGGTCGCGGAGCGCGCGGCTCTCGCGACGCCGCTGGTGGCGCACGCGCAGGACGCCACCGATCACAATCTGCCCCTGATGATCTGGTACGGACTGATTCCCGTCGCCGATGTCGATCCGGCCGCGCTGTCCAGACTGGCGATCGGTTGCGAGTTGCCGACCACGCGTCAATTCATCGCCCGCCGACTGGCCGAGGACATCGAAAAACATCCCGCGCCGGTGAACGCCTTGCTCGCAGCCACCGCGACCAAACCGGAGGCTTTTCAGGCGGACATCCTCGCTGGTATGTCGGCAGGGCTGACCGGCTGGCGCAAGGCCGCGAAACCAGCCGCTTGGGATGCGCTGGCGGAGCGTCTGGCCACCACCGAAAACGTCGGACTCCGCGAGTCCGTGCGCGACCTGAGCGTGCTCTTTGGCAATGGCCGCGCGCTCGAGGAGGTGAAGCGGGTGGCCCTCGACGAAAAGGCCGATCTTTCCGCGCGCAAGGCCGCGTTACAGACCCTCATCGAGAGCCGGCCACCCGACCTGCGACAAATCTGCGAGCAGTTGCTCGGCGTGCGCTTTCTGAACACCGTCGCGATCCGGGGCCTCGCCCAGTTCGACGACCCAGCGATCGGCCAGAAACTTGCCCGGAATTACGGCAGCTTCCATCCGTCGGAGCGCGCCGCTGCGATGGAAACGCTGGTCTCCCGTCCCACCTTCGCGAAGGCATTGCTGGAGACCATGAGCGCCGGCAAGATCGAGCGTTCCGACATCACGCCGTTTCAGGCCCGGCAAATTCGCAGCTTCGATGACGCCGCGCTCAGCAAGCAGCTCGCGGAGGTTTGGGGCGAGCTGCGCGACACTGCCGCGGACAAGCAGCAACTCATTGCGAAGCTGAAACAGGAGCTTACGCCGGCGGTGCTTGCAAAGGCCGAGCCAGGTCGGGGCCGCGCCGCATTCAACACTCTCTGCACTGCCTGCCACACCCTCTACGGCCACGGCGGCACCATCGGTCCGGACCTCACCGGCTCCGGCCGTGATAACCTCGACTACCTGCTCGAAAACATCGTGGACCCGAGCGCCGTGGTGAACGCCGACTTCCGCATGACCGTTCTCAGTTTGAAGGACGGCCGCGTCCTCAATGGCTTCGTCGCCGCGAAGACGGAGCGCACCCTCACGCTCAAAACGATTTCCGAAAGCCTCACCGTCGAACGTGCGGAGATCGCGAACCTGGTGGAGTCCCCGCTTTCAATGATGCCCGAGGGCCTGCTCGCCGCGCTCACCCCTGAGCAAGTGCGCGACCTTCTCGCTTACTTGATGAGCCGCCAGCAGGTGCCGTTGCCGCCCGAGTAGTTTGCGGCACTGCCGCCGAAAGCAGGCGGACGTCTGGGGGTGCTCCGCGCCCGGCGCTGAGATAGTGCCGGAGCTTGGCGTTCGCACGTTGGCCCCGCCTCGGAGTCCGGTCGTTTCGAGTTGAGACTCTGTCTCAACTGGCCTATCCCGTGACCATGCCGCGCCCGCGTCGTCCCAATCCGGTGAACCAGTTCGCGCCTGCCGGAGCTGCAAACCCGTTCAGTGAGACCGGCGCGTGGGCCACGGTGGGAGGAGGCTGGCAGCATCTCCACGGCAATTTCCGGGAACTCGGCTACAGCATCGAGTGGCATGATTTTACGGCAGCGCGGGAGTTCGACTGGTCGCGGAGTTTCCATCCAGGAGGCTTGGAGATTTGCCTGAATCTCGCCGGACGCGGTTCGGTGAAGGCGCCGGGCGCACAGCTCGATCTCGCGCCGCTGACGGGCGGCTTCTACCTCCAGGATGAGCAACACCTTTCGGGGGTGCGAACGGCCGGTGAACGGCATCAGTTCATCACCATTGAGCTATCGCTTCCCTTTCTCGAGCGGCACCTCGCGCCGGGAGAGAAGGGATTGCACGCGCGCCTTCAAACACTCTCCAGGGGTGGGTTAACGGCGCAGGTTTCTGAAACGATCCGGCTGACGACCGAGCATCAGCAGATGATCGCCAGCCTGCGGCACCCACCGGTGTATGCGGCAGCGCAGCGGCTGTGGTATCACGCCAAGGCGTTGGAAGCCGCCGCGGCGTTCTTCTATCAGCCATTGGTCGAGGACGACCTTTTCTGCCAGCGGCAAAAGCGCCAAAACCAGGAACGGGTGCAAAAGGTGATCGCCGTCTTGCGCGAGAACCTGGCGAACCCGATCTCGCTGGAGGAAATCGGACGCAAGGTGGGGTGCAGCCACTTTCACCTGAGCCGGATTTTCAGCCAGGAGATCGGGAAAACCATCTTTCAAAAGTTGCGCGAACTGCGGCTGGAACGCGCCGCGGAAATGCTGCGCGAAGGCAAGCTGAACGTGACCCAGGTGGCGCTCGAGGTCGGCTATTCGAGTCCCAGCCACTTCTCTTCGGCGTTTCACGAGGCGTTTGGCTGTTGCCCGGGGCTCTATCCTCTCGCGACGACGAGCCAGTTGCCCGTCGTGCGGAAGTGAACCGGACCAGCCTTCCCGATGGGTGTTGTGCGCAAGCGGACGATAGAGAAGCGCACGGGGATGAAAGCGGCACGCGCGACGGTTCATTAGCTTCGCCCCATGAATCCGACCGAGCACTCTCCGAAGAAGACCGTCTATTTTGGGCTCCGCCAGGAGATCCTGGGGGAGATGATCACCCGGTCGGAGGGTGCCCTGCCGCTCCGCTCGGGACCGGCCGCACTGCGCCGTGGCGTCTCCGTCGCCACGACTGTGGCGCTGGTGAATGCGCTGTCCTTAACGGCTGCGGCTCAAGTCGCCGCGACGAACACTCACGAGTTGTCGGAGGTGGTGGTCACTGCGCCAGGCGAAAGCGGTTACAAGCCGGAGTCGGTCGCCTCACCAAAGTACACCGGGCCGCTTCGCGACGTGCCGCAGACCATCACCGTCGTGCCGGAGCAGGTCATCCGCGAACAAGGGGCGACCACGTTGCGTGATGTGGTGCGTAACGTCCCGGGCATCTCGATCCAGGCCGGCGAAGGCGGCGTGCCCGCGGGCGACAACCTTTCGATCCGCGGCTTCAATGCGCGCACCGATCTTTTCATCGACGGCGTGCGGGACATCGGCGGCTATGCGCGGGACTCGTTCAACTTCGAGCAGGTGGAAGTCATCAAAGGCCCCGCTTCGGCTTACTCCGGACGCGGCTCGACCGGCGGAAGCATCAACATCGAAACCAAGACGCCGCGACAGAATGCGTTCTATCGTGGCGAAGCGGGCGTCGGCACGGACAATTACAAACGCTTCACGCTCGATGTGAACCAGCCGGTTCTTGCGCTCTGGCCCAAGCCTTCGATCGCCACGGCGCCGGTCGGCGACTCTGCGGGCAAAGACATCCTGGAGCCGAGCCCGGCGCCCGCGCCGGAAGCAACCGTCGCGGTACGTCTCAACGCCATGTGGACCGAGGCGGATACGCCGCGCCGGGATGAAGCCGGTGGCCGGCGCTGGGGCATCGCCCCATCGATCGCGTTTGGCCTCGGAACGCCAACAAACGTCACCCTGAGCTACATGCATCTCGATCAGGATAACGTGCCTGATTACGGGATCCCCTGGGTCACGCCGACGAACAACGCGCTGGTGAAGTATCGGGACAAGGCGCCTCCCGTTGATTTCAACAACTACTACGGAATCCTCGAGCGCGACTACGAAGAGGTGGTCACCGACATCGGCACGATCGAGGTGAAGCACGCCTTCAACGACACCAACAGCCTGCGCTATCTGCTGCGCTATGGACAAAACAAGCGCGACTCGCTGATCACCGGGCCACGGTTTCTGAACGACGATTCCACGGCTCTCCGACGCCAGCTCCAGTCGCGCGATCAGAAGGATACGATCCTGGCGAACCTGCTCGATTACACCACGCACTTCGAGACTTGGGGCGTAAAGCACGACCTGGTCGTGGGCCTGGAGTATGACCGCGAGACTCAGGAGAACTTCCTTCGCAGCGGTCCTGAAGCACCGGCTGCGGACCTATTCGATCCCAACCCACACGTCGCTTACGACGGAACGGTGCGGCGCACCGGAGCGAAGAACGAAGCCGACACCGAAACCGTTTCGTTCTACGCCTTCGACACGATGAAACTCGGCGAGCACTGGCAACTCTCCGGCGGCCTGCGATACGACTATTACAGCGCCGAACTCGACCAACAAGCCGAGGACGGCGTCCTTACTGAGCTGGATCACATCGACAAAATGTTGAGCTGGCGCGCGGCGCTCGCCTACAAGCCGGTGGAAAGCGGGACGATCTATGTCTCCGCCGGCACCTCCTTCAATCCCTCCGCGGAAGGACTCACCTCCAACTTCAATGTCGATAATTCCACATTGAAGCCGGAGAAGAGCTTCACTTACGAAATCGGGACTAAGTGGGAGTTCTTTAATCGACGTTTCGCATTGAACGTCGCTGCCTTCCGCACGGAGAAGGAAAATGCCCGCACGCAAGGGGTGGATGATCTTGATCCGGTCGTGCTCGAAGGCGAGCAGCTCGTGCAGGGCTTTGAGATCGGAGTAGCCGGCAATATCACGAATGACTGGGCACTCTTCGGCGGCTACACCTTCCTCGATAGCGAAACCAAACAATCAGCCAATCCCGCGGAGATCGGAAAAATTCTGCCGAACACGCCGGAACATAGCTTCAGCCTTTGGACGACTTATCAGCTACCATGGAATCTGCAGGCCGGGGTCGGCGCGCAGTTTGTGGACGACCGCTTCAATAACGCGATCAATCAGCGGGAAGCGGAGAGTTATTGGAACGTTGACGCGATGCTTACCTACCGGGTCAACGAACACTTCGATGTCCGAATGAACGTCTATAACATATTCGACGAGGAATACATCGACCGCGTTGGCGGCGGGCACTTCATCCCCGGCGCCGGGCGCGCGGCCACCGTGACCCTGAGCATCAAGTTCTGAACCTATGTTACTCCGCATTCCTGACGTTCTCACGCCCGCCCAAGTCGCAGAGGCCCGGACTATTCTTGGTAACGCAGAGTGGGTGGACGGACGCGTGACCGCCGGCCACCAATCTTCCAAGGCAAAGGACAACATGCAGATCCCCGAAGGCCATCCGGCGGCGCAGCAGCTCGGGCAGATGATCGTCTCCGCGCTCGGGCAGAATCCGCTCTTCCTTTCCGCGGCGCTGCCATTGCGAGTGTTTCCGCCCCTCTTCAATCGCTACACCGGCGGCCAGAGTTTTGGCACGCATGTGGACAACGCCATTCGACAGGTCACCGGGACGCCGCATCGGATTCGCACCGACCTTTCGGCGACGCTCTTCTTCGCCGCTCCCGACGAATACGAAGGCGGCGAACTTTGCGTGGAAGACACTTATGGCACCCAGGCTGTGAAGCTCCCGCCTGGACACATGCTCCTCTACCCTGCGACCAGCCTCCATCACGTGCGGCCAGTCACGCGTGGCGGACGAGTCTGTTCGTTCTTCTGGATCCAGAGCATGATCCGGGACGACGGACATCGTTCATTGCTCTTCGATCTGGATACCGCAATCCAACGTCTCAGCGGCGACCATCCCGAGCACCCTTCAGCGGTGCAACTCACCGGCGTGTATCACAACCTACTGCGCCAGTGGGCCGAGCTGTGATCTTCCGCCAGACCGTCTTCTGGCTGCACCTGATCGCCGGACTGGTCGCGGGCAGCGTCATCCTCCTGATGTCGGTGAGCGGAATAATGATGGCGTATCAACCGCAGATCATCGCCGCGGCTGAAGGTGGCTTGTTCCAAGTCCCCCAAGCGGGCGAACGGCTGCAGCCGGACGCGTTGCTTGAGAAATTGCACGCCGCGATACCCGATGCGGGGCCAATCGGTCTTACCCTCCGACGCGACGCCGACGCTCCGGCATCGGTGGCGCTCGGACGCGAGCGCACCGTGCTCTTGAATCCCTACACCGGCGCACTGCTCGGCGAAGGAACCTGGCTGCGGCCGTTCCTGCATGAGGTCGAGCACTTCCATCGCGACCTGGCGCTCGGAGAACGGGGCAAAAAGATCACCGGCGCATGCAGCCTCGCCTTTCTCGCTCTGATCGTCACCGGATTGTACCTGTGGTTCCCGCGCAAATGGGTGAAGGCGATCGCGCTTCCAAGCCTGCAGCTGCGTGGCAAAGCGCGCGACTTCACCTGGCACAACGCCATCGGACTCTGGGCCGCACTGCCGCTCGCCGTGATCGCACTCACCGGGATTGTGATGAACTATTCGTGGGCCAACAGCCTCCTCTTTCGCGCCGCCGGCGCCGAACCCCCGCCACCCCGCAAAGTCGCAGCCAAGGCATCGGAGATTCGGTCCGAAGGGGTGCAACCTCCGCTGCCGCTTGCTCATCTCAATGCGCTCTGGGCTCAGGCCGAAGTGCACGCACCGGACTGGCAGACGATCAGCTTGCGCGCGCAGAATCACACGGCTGCAACCATCCTCGTCGCGTGGGGCCAGGGCATGCGCCCGGATCGGCGTGCCACAATCGCAGCCAATCTTGGCACCGGTGAAGTCACAAAGCTCGAGACGTTCGCGAACCAGAATTCCGGCCGCCGCCTGCGCATGTGGGTCCGTCCGATCCACACCGGCGAAGCCGGTGGCGTCATCGGGCAAACCGTCGCCGCGCTGGCTTCCTTGGGTGCCGTCGTGCTGATCTGGACCGGCTTCGCTCTGTCCTGGCGCCGCTTCTCCAAACGATCCGCCCGCCGCACAACCACGATCGAACGTCCCCTGCCCTCCATTCGCACCGGAGCCTCGGCGGGAACTGCAGAGAGCTTCCATGCACCCGTGATGACCCAAGTCTGAGGCGGTTGCGCAAGGCCGGCGCGGTCGGCCACCCGAGAGGGTAAAGCTCAATTCCTTTTACTCCGCAGACGCGCCGCACGCCGCATTCATAACGCCAGAAATCGCTTGCCAGCGCCGGGCTGGCGCGGCAACTTCCCCGCCTCGCAAAACCGGGGTCTTAGCTCAGTTGGTAGAGCGCCGCAATGGCATTGCGGAGGTCAGGGGTTCGAACCCCCTAGGCTCCACATTTCGGAAACGAAGGACTTAAGCTGCTGAATAGCGCGGAACCGGGTTTGTGGCCGAAGGATCCGGAGATTCGAGTTAAAAGATTGTCCAATGCCAGCGCCTTCCCATCATCCCCGCGATCCGCTGCACGGCGTCACCTTGGAGACCATCGTCACGCAATTGGTTGAGCGGCATGGTTGGGACGAGATGGCCTGCCGCGTGCCGGCCCGCTGCTTTCAATACGATCCTTCCATCCGGTCGAGCCTCACGTTCCTCCGCAAAACTCCCTGGGCCCGGAAAAGAATCGAGGAGTGGTGGATTGAGGAGCAAGCGGATCAATGAGCCGGACCAACTACGTCTTCATCGATTTCGAGAACGTTCAGGAGGTTGAGTTTGCGCGCCTCGCCGGCAAGCCCGTGAAGGTAGCCTTGGTGCTAAGGTGATGCGCACAAGAAGCTCCCAGTAAGTTTCGTGAAGAGGCTTCTCCCCCATCGCCATCAAATCTCGTTGGTGGAGACCGGACCCAAGGACAGGAGCGCGCTGGATCC
Source organism: Chthoniobacter sp. (assembly GCA_028293645.1). GTDB lineage: Bacteria > Verrucomicrobiota > Verrucomicrobiia > Chthoniobacterales > Chthoniobacteraceae > Chthoniobacter. The sequence continues at coordinate 2,175 of JAQGOK010000130.1, read as the reverse complement.
TCAAGGCGGTTTCTTTGTTCGTGGATAATCCGGGCGACGGCTATCTACTCCTGGCAGTCACGAGAACCTTCACCAGCCGGGCGGCGTTGGTGCGGGGGCGCCGGCACCCCAGAGCACGAAGGCCAACCTGGAACGGCGTCGCGCGGACGTGACGGGGCTCGCGGCAACGGAGCAGGACGTGTTCATGGCGGTCCCCACGCCCAACGAGTTCACCTACAGCGTGTATCGGTTCGATCACGCTTTGCAGAATCCCAAGCTGGTCGTTGAGAAGTTGCGCGGATGCTGCGGCCAGATGGACATCCAGGCGCGCGACGCAAAGCTCTGGATTCCACACAACGGGCGGCACTCCGTGGAAATCCGCGACCCGGATGGGAAGGAACTCTCCAAGTTCGGCAAAGGCGGCAAGGTGAAGGCCGAGGATTTCGGCGGATGCTGCGAACGGAAAAACATGCGGGTGCTGGCGAATGGCGACGTCCTCGTGGCGGAATCCGGGCCGCCCTTGTGCATCAAGCGTTTCTCCGCGAGCGGCAAACTCCTCGGCGTCGTGGCGCTGGTGAACGAAAAGTCCGAGTGCGTGCGCGTGACGGTCGAGGCGAGTCCGGACGAAGTAGCTTTTACCTCCTGGACACCCAGCCCGGTGCCATCCGCGTTTTCAAGGCGAAGAGGTGAAGCCTCTTCACTTTCGCTCATGAGCCGACGGGCTCCGCGCGGCCTGCATCGGCTCGGGGCGCAGGTGCTGGCCCTTCTGCTGAGCGCGGCCGGTGTTTGCGGCAAGCCGCCGGAGAAGCCGGAGCCGGCCCTCCTGGTGGTGATGGACCCGCTCGCCAAGGAACTGGCCTGTGCGTGTGTGCAAGGATTCGGCCGACGCGATTATCGCAAACTTGCCGCGAAGCTGGAGGCGACTCTCAAGCAGCGCGTCAGCATTGAGTTTTCCGACGATCTCGCCGAGACGCTGGCGACGACACGCCCACCGAAACCACCGCCTACAACGAACGCTGCCGCGAAATCGCCCGTGAGATGTTTTACATCATGTCCGAAGCGCGACGCCGGCTGAGCGAGCCCAGGCAGCCTTGATCGACAACGATCGGGCAGCGCAAGCACGACCGCGGGCGCGAGCTCGCGATGCAGTGGTGCTCAGTCTTCAGCGCGGTCGCCGGCGGGGCACATCTTCACGAGCTTCGGATCGAACTGGCCGAGGACTTCGACCAGATCGGTCTGCGCGGCCATGACCGCGTGGATGTCCTTATAGACACCCGGCACTTCATCGAGACCGGCGCTAAGCAGTTCGACGCCGCGCTCGGCGAGCAGCTTTTTGGTCGCGCTCCAGGTGAAGGATTGCATCGCCTTGGTGCGGCTCATCACGCGACCCGCACCGTGCGACGCGGAGTGCAGCGACTCGGGCAAACCCTTGCCGCGCACCACGTAACCGGGCGACGCCATCGAACCGGGGATAACCCCAAGCACGCCGGCACCCGCAGGCGTTGCGCCCTTGCGATGCACGATGACTTCGCGCTCTTCGCCGTTCACCACATGGCGTTCTTTCCACGCGAAGTTGTGATGGTTCTCGATGTCGAGGATCACGGACGCGCCGAGCTTCTTGCCGATGTGCTTATGGATCAACGCGTGGTTTGCCGCCGCGTAATGGCCCATCAAATTCATCGCGGCCCAGTATTCCTGACCGTCGGCGTCATCGAGCGAGAGCCACGCGAGGTGCTTGAGTTCCTTTGGCAAGTGCTCGTGGCGAGCCATCGCGCGCTTGCTGTAGAATGCGCACACTTGCGCGCCGGTGCCGCGTGAGCCCGAGTGCGTGAGCAAGGCCATGTATTCGCCCGGCTCAAGATCGAGCGCGCGCGCCTGCTCAACGTCCACGGTGAACGCGCCGAACTCGACGAAGTGATTCCCGGAGCCGCTCGTGCCGAGCTGCTTCCACGCCTTTTCGTGCAAACGCTCCGTCACCGGCGACACGCTCCAGTCTTCATCCATGACGTCGTGCTGGCGGCGCTGCTTGAATTCGCAGCCCATGCCAAACCGCGTCTCATCCGCGATGATGTTGGCCAAGCGGTCGCGCTCTCCGGCGATGGTGTTCGCCTTGCGATCATAGACGGTGAGCTTCATGCGGCAGGCGATGTCCACACCCACGGCGTAAGGGATCACCGCGTTGTCCGTCGCCAGCAC
>JAQGOK010000199.1 GCA_028293645.1 Chthoniobacter sp. | reverse complement strand
GCAACGGCCGCCAGCATTTCCGCTTCGCCGGTAGCGCAAGCATTCAGCAATGACGCTGCCTGTGTGACCGTCAGCACGCCGGGCGACGTTTCAGTGACAGTCGGCTTCTCGATCTGAGCGACTGGATTCGTGGGGCGGTAGCCGCGACGCACCGCGAAGCCGAAAAGGTTGTGGAGGTCGGAGAAGTAATTGAGCCGGGTGCGCATCGCCCATGGTTTCGCGTTCATCCAGGCGTCGATCTCTGGCGCAGCGATCTCATGAATCTTGCGGGCGCCAAATTCGCCCGCGAAGACGTTGCCGAGGACGTATTGCTGCACGTCGAGATAGGTGTCCTTTCGCCCTGCGTTGCGTTTTGCGGCGATGAACTCCGAGACGACTTGGTGAACGGTGCGCTCTCCGCCCGCTGGTCTGGCGTGAGCCAGGTAGTAACGCACCGCATCCATGATCGTCGCGCCAACTGCTGCAAGCTGCCGCTCCGCCTCCACCGCATCGGCGCGTAAATTGGCCGGGATGCTCACGCCTTCCGTACCTTCGTTCTTTCGCCCGATGCGCAGCGTTTCGGCTTTGGTGTCGGCTTCAGTCGCCGTCATGTAAAAGAACCGCTCGCCCTTTCCGCTGATCCTGGCGTCCACCATCCAAGGGCGCGGCCTTCCGGGAACATGCCGGACGCGCGGCCATTGGTTCCGCTTTTTAGAGGTCTTGCTGTCCGGCTTCACGGTCGTGCTCATGCCGCGGATCTTGGCACTGGATTGGCACTGGGCGCAAGTTTACTCTTGATTTCACTAGGTTCGACTCCTAGTCTGGCAGCCATTCTTCGATGTCTCAGCCCGCCCTCGTCAATTGCCCGATTTGTGGCAAGCAGAACGCCTTTTTTGCGGAGCCGATGGGGCCGTTTTGCAGTGCGCGCTGCAAGATGATCGATCTGGGGAAGTGGATGGGCGAAGAGTACCGCGTCAGCGAACCGCTGCGACCGGATCATTTCGCGGAGTTTGAAGGGATCGAGGGCGAGGATTTGGACGAGCCGCGTTAGGCCTGCGGGAAAGGTCGCTTGACCGGCTCGCGTGCGCCTCATGTAATCGCGCAAAACCCCCCATGGAAACCGCCTCCCTGACCCTCGATCGCCGCGCTTTTTTGCAAACTCTCGCGGCGGCTGGTGCGGCCACGTTGCTCCCGGTTGGCCATGCTGCCGAGCCGGTGCGCAAGCCGAAGATCAAGCTCGGCATGGATAACTTCGCGGTCCGGGCGATGGGCTGGAAAGCGCCGGCGCTGCTGGATTATGCGGCCTCGCTGAAGCTCGACACTTTGCTGATCTCCGATCTGGACGCTTTCGAGAGCCTCGAAGACGCGCCGTTGCGTGAGCTGAAGAGCAAGGCCGATGGACTCGGTATCGAGCTGTATGCCGGGAGCTGGAGCATCTGTCCGACTTCGGTCCGCTTTAACAAAAAATGGGGCACCGCAGAGGAGCATCTGCGGTTGGGACTCCGCGTGGCGAAGACGCTCGGGTCGCCCGTTTTCCGGGTGGTGCTCGGGGCGATGGAAGACCGCAAGACGCCAGGTGGAATCAAGGCGCGCATCGCCGATACGGTGACCGTGCTGAAGGCTTGCCGGCAGCAGGCGCTCGACTCCGGGGTGAAGGTCGCGGTGGAGAATCACGCCGGCGACATGCATTCGTGGGAGCTGGCAGAGCTGATCGAGCAGGCTGGGCCGGATTACGTAGGCGCCAACATCGACACCGGCAACGGAGCCTGGACGCTGGAGGATCCGCACGACGTGCTGGAGAACCTTGGCCGTTACACGATCTCCTCCAGCCTGCGCGATGACATGATCTGGGAGACAGGGGACGGTGCAGCGGTGCAATGGACGGCTGCCGGCGAAGGTCTGATCGATTGGAAAAAGTTTGCGGCGCGTTGGGCGGAACTTTGTCCGCGCGTGCCGATCGTGATCGAAACGATCTCCGGTTTTTCGAAGAACTTCGCCTACAAGGACGAGAAGTTTTGGGAGACCTACGACAAGCGGCCGGACGCGCTGGCGCATTTCGAAGCGATGGCGAAACGCGGCCGCCCGATGCAAGGCTTCAAAGCGCCGGAAGGCGTGGACAAGAAGAAGGCCGAGCAGGATTACCAAAAGGGCGAACTGGAGCGATCGATCACTTTCCTCCGCGAGCAAATCGGCCTCGGCGTGAAGGTCTGATCGTGGCGGGCGGGCAACTGACCGCCATCATCGGTTTCGTCCTCGCACCGTTTTAGAGCAACGATACTCATTCCGAACAACGCGCCCCCCGAACGATGAAACGCCGCCAATTCCTCCGCACCACCACCCTCGCCGCGGGCGCTCTCTCCGCGTCGAGCTTCCACATTCTCGGCGCGGAGAACAAAGCCGGAAAGAAGTTCCGCACCGTCCTGATCGGCTGCGGCTGGTGGGGCAACAACATCCTGCGTGAGGCGATGGCGAGCGGCGAATGCCAGATCGTGGCGCTGGCGGATGTGGACGAGCGGCAGTTCGAGGCGACGCTCGAGAATGTGAAGAACGGCACCGGAGACACGCCGAAGCTTTACAAGGATTACCGCGAGTTGCTCGCGGCGGAGAAGCCGGAGATCGCGATCATCGGTACGCCGGATCACTGGCACGCTTTGCAGATGATCGCCGCGGTGAAGGCTGGCGCACACGTGTATGTCGAGAAGCCGATCTCGCACACGATTCAGGAAGGTCGCGCGATGGTGAATGCCGCACGCGCGACGGGCAAAGTCGTCCAGGTTGGCACACATCGCCGGATCTCGCCGCACAACGTGAGTGGACGGGAATTCATCCGAGCGGGCAAGATCGGCCAGATCGGGATGGTCCGCTGCTTCGTGCATTATGGCGGCGGCGCGGAGAAGCCGTTGCCCACGCAGGAGGTGCCGAAGGAACTCGATTGGGAGATGTGGTGCGGCCCGGCGCCGCTGCGGCCTTACAATGGCGGCGATCCGCGGAAGAAGGATCAGGCATGGCGCGGCGCGATTCATCCGCGCGGCTTTCGCAGTTATCTCGACTACGCGAATGGGCAGCTCGGGGACTGGGGCATTCACTGGCTCGACCAGGTGCTTTGGATCACCGGCGAAACGTATCCGAAGCGCGTCTTCTCCAGCGGCGGTCGGCCGATTGCAGGCGCGCCGGTTCTGACCGCGAACGAGCAGACCAGCGACGCGCCGGATCATCAACTTGCGACCTTCTCCTTCGACAAGTTCGACGTGCAATGGGAGCACCGGAAATTCGCGGGGAACGCGACCGACAAAGGCGAGAACGTCGGCTGCTATTTCTACGGCACGAAGGGCATCTTCCACATGGGCTGGCAGAAGGGGTGGACGTTTTACCCCGCGAACGACAAGGAGCCTGCGGTGCATGAAGAGCCGAAGCTCGGCATGCCCGATGAGCAGAACATCAAAGAGCTGTGGGCCGACTTTCTGGGCGCGATCAAGACCGGCAGCAAGCCGGTCAGCGACATCGGCGAGGTGCAGCTTTCGACCAACATGGCGCTGCTCGGAATGCTCAGCCTGAAGCTCGGCCGCAGCGTCGAGTGGGATGGCGCGAAGGAGCTCATCGTGAACGACGACGCCGCGAACAAGCTGCTCCGGCGCGACTATCGCAAAGGCTGGGAGTATCCGACTGGGTAGCGCGGGCGGACGCTCGCGGCCGTGGCGAAAGCAGGCTAAAGGTCTGCGATGCTGACACTCGCAATCGTAACGGTGTGCCTCCTCACGGTGACCGTGGGGCTGTTGCTCTGGCTCCTGCTTCGCCCGCAGACCGCGCTGCTCGCCGGCATCGAGAGCAGTCGGGAGCGGAACGAACGGAGTGTGCGCGAGGAGTTTGGTCGCAACCGCGAGGAGAGCAGTGCTTCGGCGCGTGAGCTGCGCGAGGAACTCACGGCGGCGGTGCAGAAGTTTGGCGATCTCGTTTTGACGCGCATGGCGGAAGGCACGCAGCTTCAGCAGACGCATTGGGAAGCGTCTGCGCGGCAGCTCGCGGCGCTGGCCTCCGGGAACGAAGAGAAACTTGAAGCGATTCGCACGACCGTGGCGCGGAACCTTGGTGAGCTAAAAACGGGCGCGGAGCAGCAGCACGGGGCGGCTCGCGAGGAACTCGCGCGCTCGATGAAGGCGTTCAGCGATTCCCTGCTTGGCCGCATGGCAGAGATCGCAACCTTGCAAAAGCAGCAGCTCGAAACGTTTGCGACCAACTTCACCACGCTCTCGCAAAGCAACGAACAGCGGCTCGAAGCGATGCGCGCAACCGTGGAGCGGAAGCTCGGTGAAATGCAGCAGGACAACACGCTGAAGCTCGATCAGATGCGCGCGACCGTGGACGAGAAGTTGCACGCAACGCTCGAGCAACGGCTCGGGGAATCGTTCAAGCTCGTCAGCGAACGACTCGAACAAGTCCACAGCGGGCTGGGCGAAATGCGTACCCTCGCGACCGGGGTCGGCGACTTGAAAAAGGTGCTGACGAACATCAAGACGCGCGGCTGCTGGGGCGAAGTGCAACTCGGCAACTTGCTGGAGCAGATGCTCACGCCGGATCAGTTTGATCGGAACGTGGCGGTGAATCCCGGAAGCAGCGAGCGCGTGGAATACGCCGTGAAGCTGCCTGGCAAAGAGGTGGACGGCGCGCCGGTGTGGCTGCCGATCGATGCAAAGTTTCCGCAGGAAGAATATCAGCGGCTCGTCGATGCCCAGGAGCGCGGCGATGCCGAAGCGGCGGAGAATGCGTCGGCCGCGTTGGAGACGAGTGTGAAGGCGGAGGCAAAAAAGATCTGCGCGAAGTATGTGACTCCGCCGCACACGACCGACTTCGCGATCATGTTTTTGCCGACCGAAGGATTGTTCGCGGAAGTGCTGCGCCGGCCAGGTCTGTGCGACGGCATTCTCGGCAATCATCGCGTGGTGCTGAGCGGACCGACGACGCTCGCCGCGGTGCTGAGCAGTTTGCAAATGGGTTTCCGCACGCTTTCGATCGCGAAGCGTTCGAGTGAAGTCTGGAATGTGCTTGGCGCGGTGAAGACGGAGTTCGGAAAATTCGGCGCGTCACTCGAGAAAGTGAAGAAGAAGCTGCACGAGGCGACGAACAGCATCGACGACGCGGCGCGCCGCTCGCGGGCGGTGCAACGAAAGCTGCAGGGCGCCGAAGAAATGCCCCTGCCGGACGCGGCGAAGCTCGTTGGCGCTGAAAGCCTGTTGCCCGAACTGGGGCTTGGTGAAGACGAATCGGAACGGTGAAGCGCAGTCGGTGCCCGGCCTTGCGCAAGCTGCGGGGCAGTCTTACAAGGGGCGCCTCACATGAAAGCACTCGCCCTTTTCGCAGTCGCAGTACTCACCGCGGTCTCTCTCCATGCGGAAGATCCCGCCACGTTTGAGGTAGGTGGACTGACTTTCAAACGTCCGGCGGCCTGGGGCTGGGTGCAGGTCAGTTCGCCGATGCGCAAGGCGCAGCTCAAGGTGCCGGGCTCGAAGCCGGACCAGAACGCGGATATTACCTTTTTCCACTTTGGTGCAGGCGGAGGTGGAGACATCGATGCGAATACGAAGCGGTGGCTCGGCCAATTCCGGAGCGCAGCCGGAGCGGAGAAAACCGAAGCCAAGGAGATCGCGGGCAAGAAAGTCACGCTGGTCAGCACGCAAGGAACGTTCAGCAGCGGCATGCCTGGCGGACCGACCACGCCGCTGGAAAATCAGGCGCTGCTCGGCGCCATTGTGGACGGCGGCGAAGGCAATGTTTTCATCAAAATGACCGGCCCGGCGGAGGTCGTGAATGGCGCTCGCGAGCCGTTTCTCCAGTTCATCACTGACGCGCTGACGGCGAAAAAGTAGCGCCGGCCGCACCGTCCGCTGCGCCGCGAACATTCCATGAGCTATTACGTCACGTCCTTCATCAACATTCTGCATTTCATCAGCGACGAGCTGATTCAATGCGACTCGACGACCAAGGTCGCCGAGCTGTTTTGCGATGAATTCGACGACCTCGATTTTGAGCTCGCGCTGTGTTGTTTCGAGGCGACGCATAAGGTGGCGTTTCAGAGTCGCCTGTGGGAGAGCGAGCCCGACGATTACGAAGACCTGACGATCGAGGAATTCATCGAGAGTTATGTCGATGCCGGCGAACAGCGCGACCCGCTCTTCGTCACCAAACGCTTTCTGATGTTCCAGGAGTCGCTGACCAAGGCGCTGACGGAAGAAGCAGACGATCCGCCCGAAGAGTTCTGAGGCGGGGCTGGTTTGCAGCTTCGCGAACGTCGCTCACTCAGGAGCCGAGCACTTTAAGGCGAGTGCGGGAGTGTTCGTCGCGGACGTCGCGGATCGCGGCGTGGCGGTATGCGGCGGCGGCGGCGGACGGTTGGTTGAGCTTCTCCAGGAGTTCGCCCAGGAGGCGCCACGAGTCCGCGCGGAAGGGTTGGATCTTCAGGAAAGTGTGCAACTCCTGAGCGGCAGTTGCGGTCTGGCCGCGTTCGTCCAGGTGCTGAAGGTAACGTTTGCGGATCGACCAATTTCGCGGATCGGCAGTCAGTGCCGCGTGCAGAAGATCGACGGTGTCGCGTCCAGTTTCCAAGTGCTCGAGGACGGCGCGCGTTTGCAGGACTTCGGCTCGGAGCAACGGTGAGGACCGCGCTTGTTCCAGAGCCTCGCGTGAGGCTGTGAAATCGCGGGTGCGCAGCGTCGCGTTCGCGAGGCCAAGCCAGCCGATCGCCTGGGTTGGTTCCTTCGCGACGGCGGTTTGGAAGTGTTGAAGTGCCGCTGCATGGCGGCCGGCGGAGGATTCGAGGTTGCCCAGATTGATGTGCATGCGTGCGGTGTCGCCGCCGTCCGCGATCGTGCGTTCGAGGAAGGTCCGTTGATCTTTCCAATCGGCCTGACGCTGCCAGGTTCGCACGCCAAGGTAGCCGACCCAGATCGCGAGCACGGTCCCGCCGATTTGTCTGAAGACAGGTTTTCGAATGACGGCCGATCGCTCGACGGCACCGACCGCCGCGAGTGCGAGGAAAGCGCCCGGCAGGTAGAGCCAGTGCTCGGCGACGGTGGCGTTCAGCGAAAGCAGATTGCTCGTCGGCAGATATGTGAGTCCCGCGGCGGCGAGGCAGAGCGCAATCGGCATCGCATTGCGCCGGGCGCGAAGGAACCAGGTGCCGAGCGCGACGATGAGCAGCACGCCGCCGAGCGTCTGGTATTCGCGCCGTCGGGCGTTTTGCATCGTCGCCTCGTAGCTCCCCTGCGGGACGGTGGTCACGTCGCGCTCCATCCGCAGAATGCGCGGGTAAAGCACCAGTCCTGCGTATTCCGCGACCGCGCGTGCGGCGAGGATCGGTCGGATGGCAAGCGGAGTGGCTGGGGGTGCGGGCGGTGGCGTCCGTTCGGCAGTCAGGCGGAGCCCGAGATAACAGCCGAGCACCAGTGCGAGAACGACAGCCCAGGTGCCAAAGATTCGCAACGGCACCCGCCGCATCCCGAGCACGAGTAACCACACCAGCAGCACGGTCAGCCCGCTTTCCTTGGAAAGCGCGGCGGCGAGAAAGCATGCGGTCGCGCCGGCGGCGAAACGCCATTGCCGGCGATGTGGATCGAGACTCTTGATCGCCAGGGCGAGGCCGGAGAACGCGAACAACGCCATCAGCAAATCCGCGCGACCGGCGACGTACGTCACGGCCGACGTGTAGATCGGGTGGATCGCCCAAATCAGCGCGGCGGCCGCCGCTGCCCAGCGATGCCGAGGATTCACCGCGCCCCCCACTGGCGTCAGCAGCTTCTCGCCGAGCCAGAACAACGCGACCGCCGCCGCAGCGTGCAATGCGATGCTCGTGAAGTGCCAGCCAGCCGGGAAGCCGAACCCAAAGAGCGCGTAATCGGCCGTGAAGCTCAGTCGTTGCAGCGGCCGGTAAAAGTCTGAGGCGGTGGCATCAAGGAAAAGGAAATGGCGGAACCCCTCGGGAATCAGTCGCCAGCTCCGAATCAGCGGATCGCGCAGCACGAGCGCGGTGTCGTCCCAGACAAATCCGTTGCGCAGCGCTGGCCAGTAAACGAGAAACGTCGCCGCAATGATCACGACGACGGCCACGGTGCGCGGGAGCTTTTTCAAGGAAACGATGATGCGAAGCGTCTTCCGCGCCAGCAAGGTCGTGCTCGCGTGCGTGGCGCTTCTCGGAGGATTTCGTCACGCCGCGGATGCTGCTGAGTTGGGGAGTGATGTGCGGCAGTTGATCGTCAGCGTCGCGCCTTCCTGGAACTCGAATACCGGGCGTTTGCAATGCTTCGAACGCGCGGGCGACGAGTGGAAGCCAGCAGGCGAAAGCTGGCCCGTGCTTTACGGCAAGAGCGGACTCGTCTGGGGTCGCGGCGTGCTCGGCACGGACGAACCGGGGCCGCACAAGCGCGAGCGGGATGGACGCGCGCCCGCCGGGGTCTTCCGCATCGGCAAGATCTACACCGACGATGCGGCGCTGCCCGCCGGAGCAAAGTACCCCTTCCGCACAATCAGCCGCGGCGACGCCTGGATCGATGACCCCACGCACCCGCAATACAACCAGCACGTCGTCGTGGATGCCGCGAATCCACCGGCGTGGTTTGAGAAACAGAAAATGCGGCACGGCGACTTCGCGTATCGCTGGCTGGTGGAAATCCGGCACAACTCCGATCCACCCGTCGCCGGTGAAGGCAGCGCGATTTTTTTCCACATCCGCCGCGGCCCCGCCCGCCCGAGCGCCGGCTGCACGACGATGGCGGAATCCGATCTCGTGAAGCTGATCCGCTGGCTGCGTGCGGAGCAAAAGCCGCACTACGCATTGCTTCCAGCCGCCGAGTATCAGGCGAAGTGGAAGGCGTGGGGACTGCCCGCTCCGCAAGCGGTGGCCGCGCTTCTGCCGCGCGCATCCTCGCCCTGAGCTGCGGCAAGACGAGCCAGATCAGAGGTTTCGGAACTCGATCACGCGATCGAAGGCCTGCGTAACCAGGTGCAATCCCTGGAGACCGGGTCGGCGAGCTAGCGGCGCCTCGAGAGATTTAGAGGCTCGTCCTTTGCGGCCGGACTCAGCGCGGCTCAACGGCTCTTAGCCCTGCGCCGCGAGCGCCGCTTGGGCTTTGGCGGCGGCTTCTTCGGCGCGGCGGGCGATCTCTTCGGGCGAGGGAAGCGACATCAGGACCTCGGGCGGGATGTCTCCCATGCTCGCGAGTTTCACGAGGCACTTCTGACGTTCGGCGAGGGCCTTGTCGGAGTCTCGCTCTTTGGAGAAGCGGCTCTTCGCCTTCTCGCTGCGCAGCCGGAGCATCGCATAGACGTCGCCGCCGAGCAGGGCGCTGATGTCCACTTTCATCTTCTCCTTTTGCAGGTCGCCTTCGCTGACCACGTCGCCGTTGATCGGCCCCGCTTTGTACTTCGGGAACATGATCGCGGCTTCGGGACAGACGCGGGAACAGGCGGGGCAATTGGTTTTGCAGTTGTCGTTGTTCTGCACCTGGATGCGCTTGTCGCCGTCCACGCCATAGACGCCGAAGAGGCAGAAGCTGAGGCACTGCATGCAGTTTGTGCAGCGATCGTAGTCGATGACTGGGAACCATGGCTTCCAAGTGCCGTGCTGCGGTGCGGCGGCTTCGTTGCGGGCGGTTTCGACAAGGTCAGCGATCTGGCCGGAGTTGAGGCCCGCGATGTTGCGCGTGCTGGCACCGCTGACCTCGGGAGGTGTGCCGCGAAAGTGGCCGATGACGACGGCGGGCGAGGAATCGGCCGGTGCGACGGCGCGTTCCCCGCTGGCGCTGGTCACGGCGAAACCGCGCTCCAACAGGGCCGCGACGGTCTGGAAGCGATCCGTGCTTTCCAATGGCTGCGCGCCTTCACCTTCGAAAAGCACGACACGGAGTCCGGGGGCGAGTGGCATGTCCGCGACGATGGTCCAGCAACACGCGTCCGGCAAGCGCGCGCGGCGGCACACGGTGAGTCGCGTCGCTTCGGAGGTTGTCACTTCGACACCGAGAGGTAGAGTCCCGGACCACTGGCTACCTTCACGAGAACGGCCGGAAATCTCTGCACGTCGATGGCAAAACGAACCGCAAAAAACACGGGTGATCAGCGCTCAAAGGCGCTCGCCAGCATTTGGACAGGCGCCCTGGCGATGCTGGCCCTCTGCATCCCGCTTTGCGCGGTGCTGCGGAGCCCGATGATTCCGATTGTTGTGATCATCGGGACAGCCCTCCTGAGCCTGTATGTCTGGAACAGCGGGGAGAAGCGCGCGAACGGGCTGGAGGCGGACGCCTTGCGCGCGAAGATCAAGGAACTTGAGGAACGGCTCTCGAACGTCGAGGTGATCAATCGTTTCGAGGATCGTCTCGCCGAGAAACAAGTGCGGCAAGCTGCCCAGAGAGCAGAGCTACTGGAGGAAGCAGCCCGGGCACCGGTCCCGGAGAGAAGCTAGGGACGCGGTGCGCAGCGACGGAGTTCGCGCCCGTGGCGCGGAGAGAGACTCAGGCGACGGCGCTTTGCTGGAGCGCGGGGTCGGCCGGTATGGCGACGGACGCGGGTTCCTCCGTCTCAAGAGCGGGCGGGCTGCTGATCGTGATCTTCCCGCTCGGAAGGTTCGCCGTTAGCTCAGGCGAAAGGAGCGCCGCGCAGACATCCCCGGCGGATTGGATGCGCATGTTGAGCACTTCGGTCCGTTCGGGAGCAAGGTCAGCTCCGGCTTGATGGAAGAGCCCCTTCACCGCGCGCGGAAAACAGGCCGCGATCTTGACCGCGCCAGCCTGGGAAAGCTTCTGCAAGCTGGGATCGCGCCGCGCAGCCATTTCGCAAAGATCGGCCACCGCTTCGAAAGCGACTCCGGATTCACATAACTGCCGCAGCACCGCTTCCTTGGTTTCCCGCGGCACCACCTGCGCGTACTGGCAATGACAATAGAGAATGCAGGGCGCGCTCGAGCTCATGGGGTGGCGGATAGTAGAACAGAAACGCGGAGAGGCAACCCGGCCTTGGGCGGCTGCACGGCTGCACGGCTGCACGGCTGCACGGCTGCACGGCTGCGCTGCTGGCGCTAGACGGCCGCGACGTCCCGATGAGTCGGCTCGGGTTTGCCGGGGCGGAAATGTTCAAGGTGCTCAAGCTTGCCGACCACGCCTGGAGCGGAGTCCGCGAGGGACTCCACGGCGGCGCGCACGGCATCGCGCAGCATTTCGGGATCAGCTTCCGCACGAAGGTTGATGATGAGCTGTCCGCTGGTCACAGGCTCGTCGAGCCGCAAGGAGAGCTCCGGGACGAAGTCACTGCGGACAAGATTGATCACCGCGATATCGCCCAAGCCGGTGGCAGGACTGAGCGTCATCTTCAGATGAGCGATTTCGAACCCAGCCAGCCGGGCCTGGATATCGCTGGCGAATGCTTTCAAAACGGCGTCGGAATCGAAGCCCCGCTCTGCGGTGAGTTGAACCGTTGCGTTGAGCCAGCCGAGCAGGGCCTCGCCTTCCGCATACATTTCGTAGTCCACGTCCATGGTCGCTCTTGTCGCCTGCACGTCGCCAGTCAGCCGTGCAAACCACTCGGCCAAACCTCGATCGGCGCGCACCGAGACGGCGAAGATTTCCGCGTGCGGATATTCCTGCTGAAGCCGCGCGCGCAAGCAGGCAAGCCGATCGGCGTCGAGCGTATCGCTTTTGGTGATGACGATCAGGTCGGCCTCTTCGAGCTGCTTGCGGTAGATGTAGAGGACCTTGTCGGAGAACTTTCGACCGCCCGCGACGCCGAAGACGCCTTCCGCGCGAACTGGATCGACGAGCACGCTGAGTGGCGCGACGGCGAACGAATCGCCGTACATCCGGCGCAACGGATACGTGACGGTGGCGACGAGATCCGTGCAACTGCCGACCGGCTCGGCGATAAAAACGTCCGGCAGCGAAGCCTTTGTAAGTTTCGCTGCGGCATCAACGAGCGAGTTGAAGCGGCAGCAAAAACAGCCGCCGGGGATTTCCTCGGTGGCAAAGCCCTTCGCCCGCAACATGGCGGTGTCCACCAGCTCGCTACCTTGATCATTTGTGATCAAGCCGATGCGCAATCCTTGCGCACTGAGATGCTGCGCGAGCGCCGCGACGGCGGTGGTTTTGCCGGCACCGAGAAAGCCGCCAAGCATGATGTAGCGGGCTTTCGCGGGTGGTGAAGAGGAGGGCTGGCTCATGGTTGTTCGTCCGGGTGCTGCTTTTCGAGAATGCGGTCGATGGTAGAGTCCAGGAGCACGCGATAGGCAGCGAGATCAATGCACTTCGCGTCCGGCTGCCCTTCCGCCAGGTAGAGCCAGCCCGCACCGTATGGATCGGCGCCGACGGTTTCGATGCTGTCTCGCAGAGTCGGATTGCCGCCCAGGAAAGTGCCATCGACCGCGCAATAGATGTCGCTGATTGCCTTGAAACCTTCGATCGAACCGATGATCTCGCCGCTCGCCACCGCGGCGCTTTCACTCTTCTCCCACTGCACCTCCACGATCTCGCCGAGCATCCGCGTCGCGAACTTGGTGAAACCGATTCGCCAGCGTTCGCCTTCAGTCCGCGCGAGCCAAAAATGGGATGGGCTGTAGAGACACTCCGTCGGCAGATGAGTGACAAAGTTGGAGCGTTTGTAGAACGAAGTGGCGGGCACAGGCGGAGCCGGAGGAAGATCGAACCTCCGGGTTCGAACATCCAACCTTGAATGCGATCTCTGCGTCGAGAGCACATCGCGCCGCAAGATTGTTGGATGTTCAATGTCCGGTGTTGGATGCTCACGTGGTGCTCTACTTCGATCACAACGCCACCTCGCCTTTGTGTGCTCCGGCTCGCGAGGCGTGGCTCGATGCGACCGAACGGTTCATCGGCAATCCTTCGAGCCCGCACCGACTCGGTGCTCGCGCGGAAGCGGCGCTGGAGGAAGCGCGGGCGATGCTGGCTGGCTGGCTCGGGTGCAAGGCCGATGAGATCGTCTGGACGAGCGGAGCGACGGAGTCGGTCAACACGGCCATTCATCACACGGCGCGAGCAAGTGAACGGGAGGCGTGGGTCTCGGC
Organism: Chthoniobacter sp.; assembly: GCA_028293645.1. Taxonomy (GTDB): domain Bacteria; phylum Verrucomicrobiota; class Verrucomicrobiia; order Chthoniobacterales; family Chthoniobacteraceae; genus Chthoniobacter. The sequence goes on along the minus strand of JAQGOK010000199.1, from coordinate 14,917 downwards.
AATCGAGCATCCCTGTGTGCTTTCAGCCGCGGAGCATCACTTCGCCGGTCGGCTGCGAACAATTCCCGTGAACGAGCAGGGCGTGCTCGATCTTGCATGGTTGGACGCCGCGCTCGCGACTTCGCGCCCCGCGCTGATCGCCGTCATGGCAGCGAACAACGAGACGGGCGTGCTGCAACCGTGGCGCGAGGTGCTGGCCCTCTGCAAGGAGCGGGGGGTGCCGTTACTCTGCGACGCAGCGCAGTGGTTGGGTAAAATGCCGGCGCAGGGACTCGGAGGGTGCGACTTCGTAAGCGGGTGTGCACACAAGTTCGGGGGACCTCAGGGGGTCGGCTTTCTGAAAACGGCCGCGCGTCTTAAACCGCTGCTGTTCGGAGGTTTACAGGAGGGAGGGCGCCGTGCCGGCACTGAAAACGTTGCCGGCATTCTGTCAATGGTGGCGGCCTTGGAAGCGCGCGAAGCTGCGATGTGCCAGAGCCTCGGCGCGAAGCAGGACTTGCGACCCAACTTCGAGCGGGAAGTGCGGCTCCAGGTTTCTGGCGCGAGGATTGTGGGCAGCGGAGCGGAACGACTTTGGAACACGTGCACTGTGATCATGCCGGAAGTGGGTGATTGCCGGCACCGGTGGGTCGTCAAACTCGATAAGCTCGGCTTTGCGGTCTCGACGGGGTCTGCTTGCGCGAGCGGGAAGGAAGCACCGTCGCATGTGCTCGCAGCCATGGGAGTGAGCGCCGCGGATTCTTCGCGGGTGCTGCGGTTTAGCAGCGGCTGGGAAACGACAATGAGCGATTGGGGCGCGCTGTTGGACGGACTCGTGCGAGCGCACGGGGAGATGCGGGGCTAATCCGCGACCTCTTACGGCGCCTTCGCATTCGGCCCGAAGAGGATCGTGTCACTGGCAATCGGCGGCAGCCAAAGTCGTTGCTTCCGCCTCAGGATGACTTCGCGGTATCCGTGCGATCGGGCGTAGTCCACAAGCGGTTGTTCGAAACGTTTCTCTTCGACGCCCGTGAGGATGCCCGCAGGCGGCGCCTCGGCCAGGCGAGTCGGCAGATCCTCGGGAGCGAGCAGACGCAGCCGCTTCCTCCGCTCAGGGGGAACGAGGAAGGCATAACGCCAGCCAAACACGCCGGTGCTAAACTCCGGGTAGGTCTGCAAGCCGCCCGCGATTGGCCAGGAAGGAGCCAATGTCGCGATCCTGCCCGGCCCAGTATGCGCCCGGATCTCCGCACCAAAGCGTGCGGCTCGTGCTGGAAACCATTCACTGGGTCGGGAGACATTGGTGATCCAATCCGGAGTCTTCCAGGAAGACTCCTTCAAGCTGCTGTAACCCATTGCTAACGAGGATGTTAAGCAAAATATCGCAAGCACCTTGGCGCGGCTGATCCAACGCTCAAACCAAGCAGCGGGCCCAGCGGCGCTGAACGCGATTCCCAAAACGAGAATGGGAACGATCGCGAAGAAATGCTGATATTGATAGCGGGAGGGCGCGAAGCAGCCGGCGAGCAGGAAGGGCAGCGTGAAGCAGACAAGGAACGCACCGAACGCGTCGCTGGAGCGATCTTTCCACCAGATCCAGGCCGGGCGCCAACCAAAGGCGATAAAGGCAACGAAAACTGCCCAGCTCGGTCGCATGACTTCCTTCGCGAAGAACCGCAGCTTGCGCCACCACGTCATCGTCTCGTGGATTCGAGTTTCTTCCGGATCGTGGATCGGCAGCCGAGGGAACTCGAAGTTTCCGAACAGAAACGGCTCAGGATATTGGAAGAGGAGGAAGAGGGTGGGGGTGAGCGCCGCAGTCGTGACGGCGGTGAACAGTGCCGCGAGCGCGAACCGACGAGGCCATGATCCGGGAAAAAGCAGAATCGCGCAGGCCAGCGGAACCAGCGCGAGTGCGAACGTCAGACGGCTTCCGACCGCCAGGCCGGCCGCCACTCCGCTGAGGGTTAGCCACAACACGGCACTTCGTCCGGTTGCTCGCACGTGGAACACGATTGCCAAAGCCAGCAGCGCAGTAGGGACCTCGTGATTCCATGTTTTACCCGCGGTAAACACAAACAGTGGGTCACACAGGAGCAACAGCGGCAGAGTGAAAACTCCCAGCCAGGCTCCCTTCCCAGCGACTTCGCGTCGAAGTAGCCCCACACCGGCGATCAGCATGATCAGGATCGTCGATGCCAATGCGGAAAGGACTTTCGCCGACAGGATTAACTCGCCGGTAAGTCGCTCAAGAAAGGCGTACCCGAAGACGAGGTTTGGGAGGTGAAAGAGCGGATAGTCCCGGTAGGGGAGTAAGCCGAGCCGGCTGGTGAGCGCAGCAGGAACAAGGAATTGATGTTCGTCGTGGTTTAAATCGCGATCCACCGCTCGAAGCGCCAGGATGACGAACGCGACTGCTCCGATCAGCAGGACCAAGAACAAGCTCAGCCGACGCGGCCGAACGGGGCTTTCGGCGCTCACGTGGAACGTTGAACCAAAATGGACAGGAGCGCCACATCAGCGGGCGTCACGCCACTGATTCGTGCCGCCTGGCCGAGGGTCTCCGGGCGGACTTCGGTAAGCTTCTGTCTGGTCTCCGCACGCAGGGCGAGAAGGCCCGAAAAGTCAAAAGACGCTGGGATCCGCTTCTGCTCACCGGCTCGAAGACGCTCGATCGCGAACTCCTGCCTCGTGATGTAGCCCTCGTACTTCAAATCGATTTGCAGCCCTTCCCACAGGTCTGGAGCGAAAGCCGCGCGAATCTCCTGAGGCAATGTATCGGCTTCGTTGTGCGGTCGGCGTAACCACTGGCTGACTGTGATGTCTCCGAACCGCGTCCGGTTCGCAAAACGCTGGAGCGCCTCCCGCTGCGCCAGCTTTCCCTGCAGACGGTCCCAGCGGTCGCTGTCCACCAACCCGTGAACCTGGGCCAATGGCGTGAGGCGCTGATCCGCGTTGTCATGCCTGAGCATGAGCCGGTGTTCTGCACGGCTCGTAAACATTCGGTAAGGCTCCGCCGTCCCTTTCGTTACGAGGTCGTCGATCAGCACGCCGATGTAGGCATCTGCTCGAGAGAGGGTAAACGCCGGCCTGCCGAGAACCTTCAGGGCGGCGTTTGCGCCAGCCATCAGGCCCTGCGCGCCGGCTTCTTCATACCCCGAAGTGCCATTGATCTGCCCGGCGAAGTAGAGGCCGCTCACCCGTTGCGTCTCCAGCGTGTGCCGGAGCTGGGTCGGGGGACAAAAGTCGTATTCCACGGCATAGCCGGGCCGCATGATTTCGGCGTGTTCCAATCCCGGAATGGTCTGGATGAGACGGTGCTGCACGTCGAATGGGAGGCTCGTGGAGAGACCGTTTACATACATTTCATCGGTGTGAAGACCCTCCGGCTCGAGAAAGACCTGGTGGGACTGCTTCTCCGCGAACTTCACCACCTTGTCCTCGATGGAGGGACAATACCTCGGGCCGGTTCCTTCGATCAGCCCCGAATACAAGGGCGAGCGCGACAGGTTTTCACGAATCAACGTGTGCGTGGACGCTGTGGTGTGCGTGAGCCAGCACGGAACCTGTTCCACATGGAACAGCCCGGCTTGCCAGCGGTTCAGAGTGAATGTCTCGTTCGTGGCGGAGCCGACGCGTTCCGGAACGAACGAGAACGGAACCGGAACCGCGTCTCCGATTTGAGCCGCACATTGAGAGAAGTCGATCGAGTTGCGGTTAAGCCGGCAGGGCGTCCCCGTTTTGAAGCGACCCACTTCAAACCCGAGCGAAATAAGGCTGTCACTGAGAGTGGAACTCGCATCTCCCATCCGTCCTCCAGCTTGGTTTTCCAACCCGACGTGCAGCAGCCCGCGCAGAAACGTTCCCGTGGTGACCACCACTGACTTGGCGGCAAAATGGATCCCGAAGTTCGTTTCCACTCCCGCCGCCACTCCATCTTTAACTACGATCCGAACCACATTCCCTTGCTTCAGATCGAGGTGCGGCGTGCGTTCCAACTCAGCTTTAGCACGGAATTGGTAGGCCTTCTTGTCACATTGCGCCCGGGGAGACCGAACACTGGGACCTTTCTTTCGATTGAGCATCCGGAACTGAATAGCGGTGGCGTCGGTATTGAGCCCCATGAACCCGCCCAAAGCATCAATTTCGCGAACCATCTGACCCTTGGCTTGGCCGCCGATAGCAGGGTTACACGACATTTGCCCCACCGAATCGAGATTCTGTGTAAGCATCAGAGTCCGGCAGCCAAGCCGGGCAGCCGCGTATGCGGCTTCGATTCCGGCGTGACCAGCACCGATCACCACGACATCGTAGAGTTGCGGATAGACGTGCATGTTCTACGTAGAACTCACGTCCCGAGGATTCCTTCACGGGCTCGGGGCAGTAGCTCCGCAATGCCAGTCTCGTACGTTGCCCCTTGCAGATTTGCGCTGATCACAACGAGATCCAAGCCGAACTCAGCCAGAACCTGCCTACAGGCTCCGCAGGGGGTCACCGGCGCTTTTGAATCCGCTACGACCGCCACTGCAGTGAACCGTCGCTGCCCCGCTTGCACCGCCGCGAAGACGGCGTTGCGTTCCGCGCAACTGGTCAGACCATAGGAAAGATTCTCCACATTGCAGCCGCAAAAGACCTCGTTCGACGTTGTCAACAACGCGGCCCCCACTGCAAACCGCGAGTAGGGAGCGTAGGCACGCTCTCTGGCGTCTTTCGCCCGTTCGATCAGTTGCATCAAGTGCTCTGAGGTCATTAGATCCTTCGTAACTATCTGCTGCTATGTGACTTATGAACCTTCGGAGGGATTGTGATCGGATTTCGCGTTGCAATCTCAAAAGAAATGACAACGATTTCGGGGTGGAGTCTTCGGTCCGTAACTATTCAGGAAAGCTGATTGCTGTCGAGGGACTGGATGGTTCCGGCAAATCCACCCAGATCTACCTCGTGAAACGATGGCTGGAGTTGGAAGGTTACCGCGTCTTCTTCACCGAATGGAATTCTTCGGTTCTGGTTAAGAAATCGACCACCAAGGGAAAGAAGCGCCAATTGCTCACCCCGACGACTTTCTCGCTGATTCACGCCACGGATTTCGCGGATCGTTACGAAAGACAGATTCTGCCGTTACTTCGAGCTGGAACTATCGTGCTGGCGGATCGTTACATCTTTACCGCTCTCGCGAGGGATGGTGTCCGCGGGGTCGATCAAGAATGGGTGCGGCAACTCTATAGCTTCGCCGTGCTGCCCGACATCACTTTCTATTTTCGTGTACCGTTAGAGGTTTCACTTAATCGCATCCTCGACGGGCGACCCGCTTTGAAATACCACGAGGCCGGGCTCGACATGGGCTGGAGCACCGACCCCTACGAGAGCTTTCGCATCTTCCAAGGCAAGATTTACGAAGAGTATGAGCGGATGCGAAAACCGTTTGGCTTCACCACGATCGACGCAAGTGAGGAAATCCACGTCCAGCAGAGCAAGGTGCGTCGTCTAATCGCCGAGCAGATTGATCTCCCGGCATATCGGAGGCTTCGATGCCGATAGCGGAGAAGAAGTTCTTTGGGCGGCGACTGCCCGAGCTTCAAAAAGCAGAGTTTTCAGGACGGCTCTTTGCCATTGAAGGTCCGGATGGATCGGGACGTTCCACGCAGATCGCGCAGATTAGCGCCTGGCTCGAGGCAAACGGCTTCGCCGTGCGGCACGTCGGGTTGCGTCGTTCAAATTTGGTCGGAGAGGAACTCGATGAAGCCAAGCAGGGTAACGTGCTCACGCACACCACGTTATCGCTTTTCTACGCCACCGATTTCTTCGACCAGTTGGTTCATGAGCTGATCCCGGCGTTGCGGGCGGGGCTGATCGTCCTCGCTGACCGGTATGTTTACACGCTGATGGCGCGCGACATCACTCGGGGGGCAGAACGCGAATGGACACGCAATCTCTACAGCCCGGCTTTGGTTCCAGACGCAGTGTTTTATCTGCGGGTCGGAGCGCGTCAGCTCGTGGAACGTAACTTTCAGAAAAGTGCCTCGCTTGATTACTGGGAGAGCGGCATGGACCTCGGGCTCTCGCGCGACATGTTCGACAGCTTCATCAAATACCAGCGAATGCTGCAGGCGGAGTTTCAGAAGATGCAGAAGGAATACGGCTTCCAAATCATCAACGCCAACCTCCGGGTGGAATCGATCCAGAAGGAGTTGCGAAAGCAGATCGGAGCGCGGCTCGGGCTTAGCACACCTATCCAGGTCTGAGGGTTAGGACGCGGCGGCGGCGCGATTTATGAAGTTGTTACTCCTGAAGGGCGACGTGACCGATCCGTCGTCGCGTGACTTCCCTCCAATTCAGGTCACATTGCGCAGCTCAGCAGTAACCGCTGCTTCGCCTACGGCGTCCTCCTCACACCCATGAACGTTTCTCCATTCCTCGCGTTGTGCCTTGCGCTGAGTTTCGTCACGTTTTTGGCGGAAGCAGCGCCCGATCCGTCCCGCGGTGCTTTTCTCGCGACGAAGTTCAAGCAGCTCGATCTGGATGCTGACGGCAAACTGACCCCCGAGGAGGCGAAGCCGGTGGAACTCTGGGTGGCCGGGGCCGATGCGGACAAGGATGGGCTGATCACTCTGCAGGAAATCGAGGACCGGATGCGCGACCGCCTTGCGGAGATGTTACAGGCGCAGCGTGGTGGGCTGGTCGGTGCACCCTCGCCAATCGATGAAAAGCCGGCGCCAATGTTTGTTGCTGCCGATTCACCACGGGAAGAGCCGACGCGGCTGAAAGGTGGCGACTGCGGAATCGGCAGGCTGGTGCCCGAGGTGACTTTGAGCGACCTCGAGGGTCAGCCGCGCTCACTGCGGGAACTTACGGACGAGCGCGTGGCGGTGATCGCCTTGATCAGCACGAGCTGTCCGGTGAGCAAACGTTATCTGCCCGTCCTGGCGCGGCTCGAAGCGGACTTTGCGAAGCAAAACGTCGCGTTGCTGCTCATCGCGTCCAGTGCCACGGACTCTGCTGAAGCGTTGCGCGCAGCTTTGCAAAATGCCGGGATCAAAGCGCCAGCTCTCCGCGATCCGGAGCAAACGTTGCTGCGCGCTCTGGGTGTGCGGGCCAGCACGGATGCTTTCGTGATCGATGTCGCGCGCACGCTCGTTTACCGGGGCGCGATCGACGATCAATACGGCCTTGGCTATTCGCGCGAAGCACCGCGGCATCGTTACCTTGCGGACGCGGTGGCGGCGGTGGTTGGCGGTGGCGTTCCGCAGATAGCCGCGACGGAGGCACCGGGTTGTCTGCTCGATCTGGCGGAGCCACAAACTGCAGCCTTAAACAACCTTACTTATCACAACCGAATCTCGCGCCTGGTGCAGGCCAATTGCCTTGAGTGCCATCGAGAAGGAGGTGTGGCGCCCTTTGCCCTTGAGACTTATGAGGAGGTAACCGCGAAGAGCGGCATGATCCGCAAGATGGTCGAGCGCGGCTTGATGCCGCCTTGGTTCGCCGCGCCGGCGGCGGCCGGCGAACGCACGCCGTGGCACAACGATCGTTCGCTGGCGGAGCGCGATAAAGCTGATCTCCTCGCGTGGCTCGGAATGGGCAAGCCGCTTGGTGATGCGAAGGACGCGCCCGTGCCGCGGACCTTCCCAGCCCAGTGGGCGATCGGCACGCCTGACGCCGTGTTGCAGATTCCCAACCCGATCGCAGTGAAGGCCGAAGGGACGATGCCGTATCGCAATGCGACTGTGGAGACCAGCTTTGGCGAAGACAAATGGGTGCGAGGGCTGGAAGTGCAACCGACCGCTCGCGAGGTGGTGCATCATATCCTCGTTTTTGTGCAGACCGGCACGCAGACGGGCGATGCGCGGCCAACCTTTGAAGGGGAAGCGGATGAGCGCGCGGGCTTTTTCGCGGCATATGTTCCCGGCAACAACCACGTCGTTTATCCCGAGGGATTTGCCAAGCTCCTGCCGGCAGGGGCGAAGCTTCGATTCCAGATCCATTACACCCCTAACGGCACTGCCACCGAGGATCAGGTCAAGATCGCGTTGCTCTTCGCGAAAGAGCCACCCCAGCACATTGTCCGCGTTGCGGGCGTCGCGGACCATCAGCTGAACATTCCTCCAGGAGCGCCGCGGCATCCAGAGACGGGAATCCTCCCGGTGCCGAAGGCCGTGAAGCTGCTCGCATTCACCCCGCACATGCACGTTCGCGGAACGGCCTTTCGTTATGAGGCGATCCTGCCGGACGGAACCGTGCGCACGCTGCTGGATGTGCCGCGCTACGATTTTAATTGGCAGCTCAGTTATCGTTATGCGGAGCCGCCAACGCTTCCCGCGGGCGCAAAGATTCGGGCGACGGGTTGGTTCGATAACAGCACCAACAACCCAGCCAATCCGGACCCGACGAAAATGGTGCGCTGGGGTCCGCAGACTTACGACGAGATGCTGCTCGGTTACGTCGAGTATTACTTCCTCGAGGAGACACCACCTCCGAAAACGGCGGCTCGCTAGAGGATCTACTCGGGCGGGCTTTAAGGCTCGAAAACACCGTTTCCGCAAACGCGGACCTCGCAGTTCCTTTGCGCCGGTCGCTCCCGTTTTCTAAGTGGAGGCTGATTGGCTCCCTGACCTTGTCCTCAGATTCGAGAAAGTAACGGTCGTGGCACTGTAGGGCGGGCGCATTAAGTCGAAACAATCTGCTTTCCACTTCTCAGTCCTGACATACTCTCAAATCCGCGACTTCCCTTCCTCTCTATGGCTCGAATTCTTATCATCGATGATGATCCGGCAATGGTCTCGGTTATTTCCGACATTTGCCAGGAACGCGGACACCAAACTGTAGCCTTCGCTTCCGGGCAGAAGGCTCTCGACAATCTCGCGACTCACGCCCCGCAGTTGGTCATTTCCGATCTGCGGATGGATAAGGTCGGTGGCCTCGACATTCTCCGGGAGTGCCGAGAAATCCTGCCGCAAACGCCGGTGATTCTGATCACCGCCTACAAGACGGTCGAGACCGCGATCGAGGCGATGAAGCTCGGCGCTTACGATTACATCACCAAGCCCTTCAAGGTCGATGAGCTGCAACTTACGATTCAGCGCGCGCTCGATAACCAGAGCCTGGTTCGGGAGAACCGAAATCTTCGGCAGATTGTTAAAGAGAAGTACCGCTTTGAGAACATCATCGGCACGAGCCAGAAGATGCAGGAGATCTACAATCTTATCGCCAAGATTGCAGACACCGATTCCACGATTCTGATCCAGGGCGAGAGCGGCACCGGCAAGGAACTCGTCGCCCGCGCGCTTCATTTCAACTCCAACCGGCAGCACCAACCGTTCGTCGCCATCAACTGTTCCGCCTTGCCGGAGAACCTTCTCGAGAGCGAACTCTTCGGTCACAAGAAAGGGTCATTCACCGGAGCGGTGCAGGACAAAATCGGGCTCTTTGAGGAAGCCGAGCAGGGGACCATCTTCCTGGATGAGGTCAATTCGATGGCGCAGCCCTTACAGACGAAACTGCTGCGCGTCTTGCAGGAGCGGCAAATTCGCCGCGTCGGTGATACGAAGAACATTTCGATCAATGTTCGCGTCCTCGCGGCGACCAATGAGGTGCTGGGCGAGAAGATCAAAGGCGGGAACTTCCGCGAGGATCTCTACTATCGGCTCGCAGTGATCCCGGTGGAGATGCCCGCACTCCGCGAGCGGCCGGACGACATTCCGCTCCTGGTGCATCATTTTCTACAAAAGAACGCAGCGCAGACGGGAACCGAGGCGAAGAAGATCGAGCCGAAATCACTCGATCTGCTGGCAATGTATCGCTGGCCAGGAAACGTCCGCGAATTGGAGAACGCCATCGAACGCGCCTGCGCTCTTTGCGACGACGGGTTGATCCGACCGACGGATCTGCCACCGCAGGTCTTGCGCTACGCCTCGGCTCCGTCGAGCGGGGAAAGCAGCGGGTCGATGCCAGTGGGCCAGACCCTCGACGAGTACATCCGCGACCAGGAGCGGCGCTACATCGACGAGACCATCAAGTTCAACGGCGCGTCTCGGGAGAAAGCCGCCAAGATGCTCGGCATTTCCATGGCCACGCTTTATCGCAAGCTGGAGGTAAAGAAGACGGCGGCCGCGGCGGTTTAGCCAAAAGGCGGCAGAGCAACCTGCCAGTGAAAGCGAAGCGGCTTATCGCGTAGCGGCCGCCCGGTAAAATAGACCTGCTATCCGCGGCGCGCAGTTCGGTTACGACCTCTTGCCGAAGAACTTGAGCTGTTGAGCCTGGAGCTGAAGCTCCTCGAGCTTCGCAACCGTGGCGGCTTGCCGTTGGATCAGCTGCTGATTCTGCACGACGATTGCCTGGAGCTGTTGGAGCGCGCTCCGGGGAGGCGCAGCCGCTTGGGAGCGCACATCGGAAGTGAGGCCCGCCGTGAGGGCGAGTCCGAGCAGGAGAAAGGTGAACGGTTTCATGGGGTGGTATTCTTTCCGCCACCGCGACCCACAAAGATCCGGGCCAGGCGCACATCTTCAGCAATCAGGGCAACCTTCTCTTCGATCTTCCGGTGGTTCTCGGTGATCTGGGTTTGTTGTTTGCTGATCTCCAGCAACACCGGCGCGAGTTGCGGATCGTCACCGCCGGCCTGGCCGACAGACGCCTGTGGCAGGAAGAGCAACGCAAGCGCCGCAGCGCTCCCGAGCAGGGACAGGAGAAGGGGTTTCGGCTTCATGGAAAGAGAAGTAGCGGGAAAGATGCCGCCAACGGTCTAAAATTGCTGGCGATCGTGGCAGGGTTGCTGCTAGGGCTGGTTCGCAGCAGTCGGTTTAACTCCCTATTTCCATGGCAGGCCTGTCCCAAACTCAATCGCTCTCACAATCGCAGGTCCTCGCTCCGCAGCTTCAGCAGAGTCTCCAGATTCTGCAGGTGCCGATGCTCGAGTTGCGGAATCTCATCCAGCAGGAACTGCAGTCGAATCCTACCGTCGAAGAGGATCAGATGGAGCCAACGATTGAAGATAAACAGCAGGAGCATGAGGAATTTCAGGAAGAGTTCGATCGCCTGGCCAAGCTCGATGAGGAATGGCGCGATTACATGTCCCAGAGCCAAAGTTATTCCGGCCGCTCATCGGAGGAAGAGGAGCGCCGGCAGTTTTTCTTCGACTCGATCGTCGGACAACAGACCCTTCAGCAGCACCTGCTCGAGCAGGTGGCGAGCAGTGATATCAACGAAACCGACCGGCAGCTCGCGGAGCTGATCATCGGAAACATCGACGACACCGGCTTCCTCCAAACGACGCCGGAGGAAATCTCGCAGAACACTGGGATGGAAGCGGCAGACTTGGAGCGCATCCTGGAGTTGGTGCAGACGTTCCATCCGGTGGGTGTCGGCTCCCGTAATCTCCGCGAGTGTCTGCTGATTCAGCTGCGCCGCCTGGGTAAGGAGCAGAGCCTGGAGTTTCGCATGGTGGATAAACACCTGGAAGATCTCGGTAAACGCCGCTTTCCGGAGATCGCCCGCCGACTGGGCACAACTGCCGAGCAGGTTCAACGCGCGGCGAACTTCATCGGAACGCTCGATCCGAAACCGGGCCAGATTTTCACGCCCGATCCGAACAACTACGTTCTTCCGGACGTAAACGTCGAGCGGGTAGGCGACGACTACCAGATCACACTGAACGGCGAGCAGATCCCGCATCTGCGCATCAGCAACACCTACAAGGACCTGATGTCCCAGGAGCACCGCAGCAATGATGTGAAGGACTACATCCGGGACAAAATCCGGAGCGGTAAGTTCCTGATTAAATCGATCCATCAACGCCAGCAGACGATCTCGAACATCGCGCACGAAATCGTGGCCCGGCAGAAGGACTTTCTCGATTACGGCCCAAGCGCTCTGAAGCCGCTGACCATGGTGCAAATCGCCGATGCAGTGGGCGTGCACGAGACGACGGTGAGCCGCGCCATTTCCGGGAAGTACATCCAGACACCACAGGGCGTCTTCGAGATGAAGTACTTCTTCACGCCTGGTTATCAAACCGCCGGCGGCGAGTCACTTTCGAACACCAGCGTGAAAGGCACGATCGCCGAGTTGGTGAAAGCGGAGGATGGCAAGAGCCCGCTCAGCGACAAAGAAATCGTCGAGATTCTCGAAAAGCGCGGCATTCCAATCGCCCGCCGCACAGTGGCCAAATATCGCAACGAGCTGAACATTCTTCCAAGCAACATGCGGAAGAAATACTAGCCGGTCGTGTCCACGCGGACATGGCGGGAGGGCAGAACGAGGATACCGCACAAGAGGTGAGCCAAAGGCGTTTTTACCGGCGGCAGCGATTTCTGCTTTGCCGTGCGGAGCCTTCGCGGGAGAGTCACAGTCTCTCATGCCCGCTTTCACTGAAGAACAAGTTCGCGTCCAACTCTCCCAAGTCAAATACCCCGGGTTCAGTCGCGACATTGTTTCATTCGGACTGGTGAAAGGCATTCGGATCGAGGGTGCCGATGTCGTCGTCCAGATGGCGCTCGCGACGAACGATCCGCAGGTGCCGCAGACGATCAAAGCCGGTTCCGAGGCGGCCCTCGCGCAGCTCGAGGGCATCGGTCAGGTGCAGGTACGGATCGATATTCACGCGCCGCCACAGACGCCCACGGCGTCGAGCAGCGGCCCGATGGCCGGCACGGCCATCGACGGCATCAAGCACATCATCGCTGTAGCTTCGGGAAAAGGCGGTGTTGGAAAGTCAACCGTTGCAGCCAATCTCGCCATGGCGCTCCAGGCGAGCGGAGCGGCCGTGGGGCTCTGCGACTGCGACCTGTACGGACCATCGATCGGACTGATGTTCGGCACGAATGAGCGGCCGATGGCGACGGAGGAAAGCCGTATCCTTCCGGTGGAACGCTATGGCTTGAAGCTGATGTCGATGGGTTTTCTGCTCGATGACTCCGCGCCCGCGATTCTCCGCGGTCCGATGGTTACCAAGTACACGCAGCAGTTTCTGCGGCAGGTGGAATGGGGCACGCTCGATTACCTCCTGCTCGATCTTCCACCCGGCACAGGCGATATCCAGCTCACCATCGTGCAAACCGTCGCACTGGCGGGAGCGATCATTGTTACCACGCCGCAAGAGGTCGCACTGATCGACGCTCGGAAAGCCTCAACCATGTTCGCCAAGGTCAACGTTCCGATCCTCGGTCTGATCGAAAATATGAGCTACTTTCAGTGCCCAAGTGACGGGAAGCGCTACGATATTTTCGGATCCGGAGGAGGCGCCCGCGAAGCCGCGCGCTTGAAGGTCCCGCTGCTCGGGGAAGTGCCGATCGACATTCCCACACGCGAAGCTGGAGATCGTGGTCGTCCGATCGTTGCTGGCGAGCCGGACAATCCCGTTGCTCGGGAATTTGGGAAGATCGCGCAGAGCCTCGCGCTGCAATTAGCAACCTCATCGGCCGGGTAAACCATTGACGTCGCTCGGCTTTTCTCGATTCTATCTGCGCCGTATGATTCCCACTGCGGAAGCCAACACCGAACTCGTGAAAGAATCTCTGCTCTACAAAGAGTTCCTTGCGGAACGTGAGGAAATCCTGCGCCACAAGTGGATCGAAAGCGAGAAAGCGGGCCACGATATCGGCTTCGAAAAAGCGCTGCTGGATTGGATTGTGAAACATCGTTCCTCGTGGCGCACGCAACGGCATAGCGCGACTCCAGCGTGACGCTGCGGCGTTGCCCGCGGGGCTCCGCAGCACGTCTTAATTCAGAGGTCGAACGGACGCGTGCCGCATGAGCGAGCCCGTAAAACTTTCGAAGGCATCCGATATCCCTCCAGCCGCAACGCTGGTGCTCGACGGGACGGCGATCGGGCGAGCGCTGAAGCGAATCGCGCACGAAATCATCGAGCGGAATCCAGACCTCACGAAGGTTGCGCTGATTGGAATTCCATCGCGAGGAGTCGAGATCGCACATCGTCTCGCAGAGCTGATTGCGCAGTTCGAAAAAATACGCCCGTTCACCGGCGCAATCGACGTTTCCATGCATCGTGATGATTTTCACACGCGCCGAATGCAGGCGGTCCAACCAACGAAGCTGCCGCCCGACCTCGCCGCGGTGACGCTGGTGCTGACGGATGATGTGCTCTTTTCCGGACGAACCTGCCGAGCCGCCATGGATGCAATCTCGAGCTTTGGCCGTCCGGCTCAGATCCAATATATGGCGCTGATCGACCGCGGGCATCGAGAGTTGCCGATCCGGCCTGATTACGTCGGTAAAAACCTGCCTACCAGCCGCTCGGAGCGGGTTTTTGTGCGTTTCGAAAACACCGATCAGCTTCCCGACTCCGTCTGGGTGGAACGCGAGCGCAACAGCTGATCGATCGGCGTTCCTGAGGGTGGAAAACTGCGTGTGATCCGTGGGTGCACGATCCCTTGCACCTACATTCAAACGATCTGTCGAGTTGCCTGGTATCGCAGGAGTAGAAGCGGCCTGCGGCAAAGAGCGAATCGAAAAAAGTCTTTGACCATTCTCGAAAGGTTTAGCACCTTGGCAACCGTCAGTCGCGTCAACGGTTGTCCTGCTCCTCTCGGAGGGACTCTTCCTCGCAAGCCTAAAAGCCGGCCCGTTCTCGATTCGTTTACCTATTACATTTGATCCCATGGCGGGTCACTTCCAGTGGTCCATTGCTAGTTACTTCCAAGCTGCCCTTATCCGCAGCATGAGGCAGACAAATTGCAGTGCCCGTTTGCCTATACAAAAGCCGTGCAAGTCGGCGCAGGTTCGGCGGCTAACGTCCCTACCTTCTTAATCTGAACATTTCCTGCGGGGCCCCTTCAAACCCCACTCCATCATTATCATGAGTGATTCCACCGAACAGTCGCTGCTCGAACCTGAGCCAGCGAAATCCAAAAAGCCCGCTGCTCGTAAAGCGACAGCCACGAAGGCTACGAGCACTAAAGCGGGAACAACTAAAGCGATGGCGACTCCG
>JAQGOK010000181.1 GCA_028293645.1 Chthoniobacter sp. | reverse complement strand
ACGGGCGACCTGATGCGTCTGTTGCCCTGACCGAAGCAGGCCGCGCTAGTGCCGGGCGAACTGACCTGAGTCCTCCAGGTGCTGCTTCAGCTTTCCAAGATCTTCATCCATTTGTTGCTCCGGCGCTTCCCCAAATAACTTCGCGACCAAGGCGCCGGCTGCTCCGCCCGGCGGATTGAATTCGAGCGCAACCTTCACACGGGTGCCACCGCCGGCGGCGTCTTCAAACCATACGGATCCGGCGTTTTGCACCTCCGCACCCGGCAGCGACTGCCAGGCAAGCAACTCGTTCTCGTGCTCATTGATGATTTCCGCATCCCACTCCACGGAACTGCCGGCTGGTCCTTTCACTTTCCAGTGGGATCGACGCTCATCAAAGGTTTCGACCCGCTCCACGTGATTCATGAAGGCCGGCAGGTTTTCGAGCTTCCGCCAGAACTGATACACCTCAGGGCGAGGCCGATTGATGGTTACAGTGCGCACGACTTTGATGCCTTTGTTGCCGGGCACGCCCGCCGCATCATTCAATGCGCGCGAGTTGATCCCGAGCGCTTCGTAAACGTCGCAATGGCCGGTACTGCCTCGATACAAGAGTCCCCCACCGAGGGCTGCGAGGAGCAATCCCCCAACTGAGCGACGGGCGAGACCGACTAACGCAAGGACAGCCCCCGCATACACGGAGAACGTCCGCTCGGGCTCGCTGACGTTGATAGAGAGTACCTTGGCGACCTGCTTCAGTTCAGGACTTTCGGAGAAGGGTTGGTATGTAAGAGGCATAGGTTCAATGGACGCTTCGCTTGCCGGTTTCGACTCGGACGCCCGCGCGACCGCTTCACACGTGACGAAATCTTTCAGCTCCCGCTCGGCGCCCCCCTGGAGCGTGTCATGCCCTCTTGGGCGCCAACGCCGAGGGCGTTGCAACAACCAGCCCAGGGTTGGCGCGACGGAGGAGCGCTTACCTTGGGTTCTCGCCGAAGGGCGCCAACCCCACCGTTGAATCCAATGATCCCCGTCCAGAGAGGATTCGAACGCCTTCGGCGTTCCCGTCTCGAAGTGCATGACGCGCCCTAAGGAGCATCCCAGAAGAAACTTCAGGGTAATCCCTTAAAACAAAGGTCGTCGGCAGCCATCCTGCTCTCCCAGTCCTGCGAAATTGCTCCGTCCTGAATCGCCCGTCTCTGCAATGCCAACCTGTGTAGCTTCTCACCTCCCGACCGGCCCCACGGAGGCGACCTACCGCAGCATCGTCGAGCACGCGATTGAAGGCATTTTCCAGACGACTCCAGACGGACAGTATCTGCTCGCGAACCCCGCTCTCGCAGAGATTTACGGCTATTCGTCGGTCAAGGAGCTGAAGGGCAATGTGCAGGAAATTGCCCGCCAGCTTTACGTGGAGCCGGAACGTCGATCCGACTTTGTTCGGTTGATGAACGAGCGGGACGCGGTGTGGGGTTTCGAGTCGCAGATCTTTCGCAAAGACGGGAGCGTCATCTGGATCTCCGAGAATGTGCGCGTGATCCGCGGTGCGGACGGCGGTGCGCTCTACTACGAGGGCACGGTCGAGGACATCACCGCGCGCAAACACGCCGAGAGGGAATTGCTTCGCGCCAAAATCGCCGCCGAGGAAGCGAGCCGCTCCAAAAGCCAGTTTCTGGCTAATATGAGCCACGAGCTGCGGACCCCGCTCAATGCGATCATTGGCTACAGCGAACTGCTGCGCGAAGAAGCCGAGGACATCGGTCAGGAGAGTTTTGTCCGCGATCTCACGAAGATCGAGAAGGCGGGCAAGCATCTCCTGGAGCTGATCAATGGCGTGCTCGATATCGCCAAGATCGAAGCAGGAAAGATGGACTTGCATGCGGAGACCTTCGACATTGCCACCATGCTGAGCGAAGTGGCGGCGACCGTCGCGCCCGTGGTGGAGAAGAAGGGCAACCGCTTCGAGATCTCCGCGGGACCAAATCTCGGGACGATGCACACCGACATGACGAAGGTGCGGCAGAGCCTTTTCAACCTGCTCGCCAACGCGGGCAAGTTTACGGAGAACGGCCTCGTCCGCCTCGAAGCCGAGCGCATGACTACGGGCGGCCAGGATTGGGTGCTCTTCAAGGTGCTCGACACGGGCGTCGGTCTCTCACCCGAGCAGACCTCCAAGATCTTCGAGCCATTTACGCAGGCCGACGCTTCCACCACGCGGAAGTACGGCGGGACCGGTCTCGGACTGGCCATCACTCGCGAGTTCAGCCGGATGGTCGGCGGCGAGATCACCGTTCAAAGCCAGCCCGGCAAAGGCTCCGTCTTCACTCTTCGCATCCCGGTCACTCTGCCGCTCTCGATCGATCCACTCGCGTCCGAGCCGCTGGTGATCCAGGCGCAATCGCCGCTGATCCCGAACCATCCGCTGGTTCTGCTGATCGATGATGATCTGACGGTCCATGATCTGGTGCGGCGGTTTTTGCAAAAGGAAGGCTTCAACGTGATCTGCGCACAGAGCGGTGCGGAAGGGCTCGAGCTCGCGCGCACGGAGCGGCCCTCGATCATCGTGCTCGATGTGATGATGCCGACGCAGGACGGCTGGTCGGTGCTGAAGCGCATCAAAGGCGACCCGGAGATCTCCGGGATTCCGGTCCTGATGCTGACGATGGTGGACAACAAGGAGATGGGCTTCTCGCTCGGCGTCGATGACTACATGTTGAAACCAATCGAACGGAGCAGCTTCGTGTCGGTGCTCCGCCGTTTCTGCCTGCACCGCGACGCAAATCTGGTGCTGATCGTCGAAGACGACGCCACCACGCGCGAGATGTTGCGCACCTCTCTGGAACGCGAACACATCAACGTCATCGAAGCGTGCAACGGCGCGGAAGCTTTGCGCATCCTGGCGACGCAGCGGCCTGGACTGATCCTGCTGGATCTTATGATGCCGGAAATCGACGGCTTTCAGTTTACCGAAGCGGTCCGGGAGAATGCGGAGTGGCGCGAGATCCCGATCATCGTGATGACCGCCAAAGACATCGCGCCCGAGGATCGTCTGCGCCTGACCGGCCAGGTCAGCCGGATCTTGCAGAAAGGCGCATGCGGCCGCCAGGAGCTGATCGCTGAAATCACTGATCGACTTGTCCACACCACGCCGAAGCCAGAACTCGTCGCGTGAATTTCAAATCCATGAAAAGACTGCTCCTGGTCGAGGACAACGAGATGAATCGGGACATGCTTTCCCGGCGGCTCACCCGACGCGGTTTTGACATTGTCCTCGCGGTCGATGGGGCCGAAGGACTGACCATGGCGATGCGCCATCAGCCGGACCTTATCATTATGGATATGAGCCTGCCGGTCCTGGATGGCTGGGAATCGACGCGCCAGTTGAAAGAGCAGACTGAGACGAAAGGCATTCCGGTTCTCGCGCTCACTGCTCACGCCATGGCCGGTGAACGCGACCGTGCCCTCGCTGCTGGTTGCGATGAATACGACACGAAACCCGTCGATTTCACCCGTCTGCTCAGTAAGATAGCAATCCTTCTCCCCGGAGCGCTCATGTGATCAGCGCCTCAACGCCTACTTCCGAACCGCACTCGACGCGCGAGGTCGCGCAGCAGTTCCACGATCTCCGAACACCGCTCAACCAGATCATCGGGTTGAGCGAAATGCTCATCGAGATCGCGGAAGATGCGGCCCATTCCGATTTCGTTGAGGGGTTGGGAGCGGTTCGACAGGCGGGGCTGGAGCTGGCCGCGTTGCTACAGGATGAGCGGCTGATCGCAGGGCCCGCTGAACCCGCTACTGATTACATGGCGTTGAGTGATGCGGTGCGCGCAGCGATCAGCCGGGTGCTGGGATTCGCGGAACTGGTCCTCTCTGAACCTCCTGCTCCACGACAGGTCGCCTATCGCGACGATCTCGCACTGATCCGCAAGGCGGCCGGGCGTTTTGTTGAGCTCGCACGGTCGAGCGGCTTGCTGCTGCGCGTTCAAACGGCGGGGTCCTCCGAGTTCCCGCTGCCGCCGGATCTGCTCGAACCGGACACGGCAGCGGCTGGCGGACGCGTGTTGATTGTCGATGACGAGAGCCTGAACCGCGAGGTGCTCTCGCGCCGTTTGAAGCGCGAAGGTTATCGGCCGACCTGCGCGAGTTCAGGTCCCGAGGCCTTGCAGATCCTCCGCCAGGAACAGCTCGACGCGATCCTGCTCGATATCCAGATGCCGGGAATGAGCGGCATCGAAGTGCTGCAGACGCTGAAGCTGGATCCCAAGCTGCGCCATCTGCCGGTGATCATGCTCTCCGCGCTCACGGACGTGGAGCGAGTCGCGCGATGCGTGGAGCTCGGCGCCGAAGATTACCTGCCCAAGCCGATCAATTCCGTGCTCCTCCGCGCGCGCCTCGGCGCGTGTCTCGAAAAGAAGCAGCTCCGCGATCAAGATCAGGCGCACTTCCAGGCGCTGCACGATGAGAAGGAGCGGTTGAGCGTCACGTTGCGTTCGCTGGCCGACGCGGTGGTTACCACCGATCCAGACGGCAAGATCGTCCTGCTGAACGACGTCGCCTCCACGCTTACCGGCGTCAGCAGCGAAGCGGCGCGCGGCCGTGCTTTTGAAGAAGTTTTTCCAATCCTGAACCGCGCCAGCGGAGAGCCTGCGCCGAACCCGGCGATGGTCGCCATTGCCCAGAACAGCGTCGCCGAAACCGAGTCCGGTTTAATGCTGAAATCGTCCGACGAGCAGGAACGACTGGTCGCCGTCCGAAGTGCGCCGGTGCGTGGATTGCACGGAGGCGTACAGGGCGCAGTGGTCGTCGTGCGCGACATTACGGAGAAGGAAAAGATCACCGAGGAAGTCCTGCGCGCGAGCAAGCTGCAGTCGATCGGGGTGCTCGCCGGCGGCCTGGCGCATGACTTCAACAACATGCTCACCGCGGTGCTCGGCAACCTCTCGCTGATCCGCCATCGGCAGGAGCTTGCACCGGAGCTGATGCTTTCGATCCACGAAGCAGAACGCGGCGCACTGCGCGCGCAAGAGCTGACGCGGTATCTCCTCACGTTTTCCGACGGCGGCGCACCCATCAAAAAGGTGCTGCAGCCCGGTGCGCTGATCGAAGAGACGAGTTCACTCATCGCCCGCGGTGCAGTGATACAATGCGACGTGAACATCGCCCCGGATCTCTGGGAAACCGAGGCGGACGCAAATCAGCTCGCGCAAGCGATCAGTAACATCGTCATGAATGCGGTCGAGGCGACAGCAGCCGGCGGGAAGATTTCCGTGCGCGCGCACAACGTCCATGTCACGACACGGGTGAATCAACTCGCGCCCGGTGACTACGTTTGCGTGGTCGTGCAGGATTCGGGCGTTGGCATTTCGGCAGAAAATCTCCCGCGCATTTTCGATCCGTTTTTCACCACCAAAAAGCAGGCGCGCGGCTTGGGGTTGGCCGCTGCTTACTCGATCATCCAGCGGCACGGTGCGCACGTGGCCGTCGAATCGCTCTTGGGCGTCGGCTCGACAGTCACCGTGCATTTGCTCGCGGTGCCACCCGGCGCCTCATCCGCGAAGAAGAAAGCCGATACCGCGGTCGTGAAGTCCGTGGTGGGAGCCCCGATCGCGCCCGGCACGACGCGGCGGAAGGTGCGCGTTTTGATCATGGACGATGAGGAGGCGATCCGGCTCCTCGGCGAGACCATTCTCGGCATGCTCGACTACGAAGTGGTCGCAACCGCGGATGGGGAAGCAGCGCTTGCCGCGCACGCGGAGGCCGTCGCAACCGGCCAACCTTTCGACGTCGCGATCATGGATCTCACGATCCCCGGCGGAATGGGCGGCAAGGAAACGATTTCACGACTCCGCCAAAAAGACACCGCGATCCGGACGATCGTCTCCAGCGGCTACTCCAACGATCCCGTGATGGCCTACCACACCGACCACGGCTTCGACGGAGTTCTGCCGAAGCCTTATGTGGTGGATGATTTGATCCGGATCGTGGAGGAATTCAGCCCCGCGGGCTAGCCGCCGTCGTTCACGAAGCAGGCGCTTCGGCGGTCAGGTTCGCCTTGTTCATCCCGCGGACAGTTCCAAGATACTGCCCGATGAACGGCAGGCCGCCGATCGCCGGCAACAGATAACGCGCGGTGCAAAGGAGGCCAAGCGCGAGCGCAGTGGGCGCAGCGAAGTACGGCGCGTAAAGAACGACCAACGCGCCATCACGCGTTCCGGCGCCGCCGAAGGTCGGGACCGGCAGAAGTCCCGCAAGGATCGCCAGCGGGGAAAGCGCAAGATTGGTTACAAACGGAACCACTGCACGCAGTGCCAGAACGAACATCCAGATCTGCAGAAGGTGCAGAAACCAAATGAACACGGAGGTCGTCGTGACAATGAGCAGCCGCGTTTTGCTCGACCAAAAGTAGTCGTGCATCTCGCCCCATGAACCCGCCAGCGTCGCAAGTTTGGCGGCGATCTTCTTCGGCGCAAAGCGCCCGGCGGTGGCGAAGAAAAACCCGGCAAACACTTTCGATCCGAGCAGCAGACAGCCGAGCAGCAGCATCATTCCCACAACCGCGGTCATGAGCCAGAAGACGCCGTTCTTCTGCGGATAGATCGCCAGACCGAACACGCACCAGAGCAGGAGCGAAAGCATGTCGCAGGACTTTTCGAACACCACGAGCGACAGCGTGAGCGAGCCGCTCAATCCGCTGCGCTCGCGCATGAACCAGGCTTTCGCGATGTCGCCCATTTTCGACGGCAGCACCAGATTCAGCACGCTGGCGACGAGGATGAGTTTGTTCGCCTCGCCGAAATCGAGCTGGCCGCGGCTGGGCATGAGCTGCTGCAGCCGCCATGACGTGAACAGCGTCAGCGGCACGACCATTCCAAGGCTGAGCGTCATCCAAAGCGGATCGCAGCCACGGAAGATCGCGAGGAGTTCGGCGCGGTTCTCGGGGCCGATCTTCCAGTAGATCAACGCGAGGATGGCGACGCTGACAATCAGCGAGAGAAGGCGCTTCACGAATCGACCGGGCCGCTCCTCACAACGTGCGCGTGAGTGTCAGCGGTTCGCCATTCTTCAAAGCACGGACCTGCGCGGTGAGATCGAGCCATGGCTGAAGCTGACCGGCTTGCCAGGTACGACTCATTACCACGTAGATCGAAGTCTGCGAGGAGCCGATCCCCACCGCGTGCACTTTGTCCCATGAAGGTGAGGAGAGTTGGTCATTGATGTTCAGCTGCTCGTGGTTCCACGCGAGCGTGCGGGTGAACTCCAGTGGCGCGGATTTTTTGCCGGTGATCAATATGCGTTGGAGGATTTTGCGGATTAGATCGGGGAAGAATCGCCCGACCGTGAACATCAGCCCGCGCAAGGCGATGAGGTTGAAGGTCGTCATCTGCTTCATCTTCGCCCAACCCAGTTTGCCGCGGATGGTGATGTGTTCGTCCCCAAATTCGACATCGTACTTCGCGACGAGATGGGCGACCGCGGTCCGCAGTTTTCCGTCTTCGATTCGCGCCGAAAACTGTGTGTCCGAGTGCGCGAGGCGGCCATTCAGGAAGAACTTGAAAACGCCGCCTTTGTTCAGGGCGAGGTAGAGCACTGCCGGGCCGCGGCGTTCGATCAGGATGCCCGCGTGCTTGAAATGCAGTCGGCCTTGTTTCGGCTCAATCGGCACGGGGCGCTCGGCGATCCAATGTTGATAGGTGAGCAGATAGCTCCAGGTGTGATGCCCGATGATGTGGTCGTCGGCGTAACAAGAGCCGAGGCCATTCGCGAGTCCGACCAGGAAGCGATCGTTGATGGCGAGCGCCTCCGGCAGCCAACGGCCGGCGATTTCGAATCCGTGCGGGAAGTAATTATAGGTGTTGCGGCTGGTGTACTCGCCGCCGAATGAGCCATCCGGATGCACAAAATGCGCAGCGAAATAGACGGCCTTCTGGAGCGCGCCTTTGATTTCAGGAGACGGTGTTAACTCATAAAGCTGCGCAAGCAGGGCGACGGTTAACGTGTGGTAGCCGGGATCGCAGCCCTCGTACTCCTGAAACCAGCCTTCCTCGTTCTGCCACTCGATGACCCGCTTCAGCCGCCTGGCTTTCAGTTTATCCCAGCGATTGCTTTCAAATAGACGCCCCGCCTTTTCCAAACAGAGAACGATCAGCGCCTGGTGATTGGTCAATCGACCGCTCTCGTGATGACCCGCCAGCCAATCCGCGCGCTTCGCGAAAAAATCGAGCACCTCGGGGTTGTGCAGGTTGAGCAAGACGTAGGTCTCAAGGCCCGCGAGCAGCGAGAACGCAGCGGCACCGGCAGCTTTCTCGAAAGGAAAGTAATCGTCGCAGGAGCCGTCCGCATGGGCGCTCCGGGCGGCGTAAATCATTCCCGCTTCCGCCCAATCTTTGATCGCCTGCTGATGGTAATAAGGATTCCCAGCGATCGGGAGCGAATAGGCGAGCGCCAGCGGCCAGACAAACTCCGCCGCCATGCCGCTCGGGAAATCGATGATCTTATAGTGCCAAAAGTTCCGATCGAAGCAGCCGTAGGTCGGCGAATGAGCGTTCCGATCCTGGAGTGTCAGGATTTTGGGTATCTGCGCCAGCGCCTCCTTCGCGAATAAGTCGCGCGAGGCGGGCGCAAATCGGGACGCGGGATCGCTCATGTCCGACTCGGCATAGCAGGAACTGTGACCACCAGGTGTTTTCGTGCCTCCTGCCCTGCCGCACCGTATTCGATTCGCTTTACCCGAAGTTGGATTTCTTCGAGGAGCTTCCGATTGACCGCGATCACGTCCGCCACGACGCCGAAAATCCAGAGCTGCACGCCGATCAAAATCAAAATCGCCGCGAGGATGAGGCTGGGGACCCGCGCCCGAGTGCCTTCCTCCGCGATGAAGAGCCAGAGCCAGCGCAGACCGATGATGGTCCCGATCGCGAACGGAACCGTCCCGATCGTCAGGAAAAAGCGCATCGGCTTGTAGGTGATGAAAATGCGCAGAATCGTCAGCACCGAGCGCTGGATGTAAGCCCGCATGGACTTCATCAACCGCGACGGGCGCAGGTAGCCGTTGGTGCGGATCGGCACCGACTGGATGGCGATGTTCTTTTGCCCCGCCTGAATGATCGTCTCCAGCGTGTAGGTGTAGTGACTGAAGACGTTCAGCTGCATTGCAGCCTTGCGGCTCATCGCCCGGAAGCCGCTCGGCGCATCGGCGACATCGGTACCACTGGCGGCGAGAACGACCCAGGAGCCCAGCCCCTGAAGCGTCTTCTTCAATGGGGAAAAGTGCTCGATCTCGCTGATCGGTCGCGCACCGACCACGATCTCGGCTTCTCCATCGAGGATCGGCTGGATCAGCTTCGGGATGTCGTCCGCGTTGTATTGGTTGTCGGCATCCGTGTTGACGATGATGTCCGCCCCAGCACGGAGGCCAGCGTCAAGCCCGGCAATGAACCCACTGGCCAGTCCTTGATGGGTGCCGAGATCGACGATGTGATCGACCCCGTTCGCCCGCGCGACCTCCATCGTCCGATCAGTACTGCCATCGTTGATGATCAGCCACTCGACGACATCAATGCCCGGGATTCGGCGGGGAAGTGCCTGCAAGGCGATGGCCAGCGTGCCCTCCTCGTTGTAACAGGGCATCTGAATGATCAGCTTCTTCACAGGAGGGCGCCGGATTATTGGGAAAGACCGAGGGAAGCAAAGCCTTTTTGGCCGTTCTTGCGTGCAGCCGTGGCGGGCCCACGGCGCGGTCTACCGTCGGGGGTGTTTCTGCCCTTGACGGGTGTCGCCTCGCCTTTTAGCTTCGGGTTCCGAACACCGGCGATCCCGAAAGTGGGCCTCACACCCCACTTTTTTTTGTCCCCGGACGGAAAAACGAAACCTTATGAACAGCGAAATCCTTGCCGGCCTCGAGTACTTCGAGCGCGATAAAGGCATTAAGCGAGAGGTCCTTCTCGAGGCGATCAACAACGCCGTGCTTACTGCTGCCCGCAAGGCAGTCGGCCCTGCCAAGGACCTGCGGGTGGACCTCGACCCAAAGACCGGCGAGATGAAGGCTTTCGCAAAGCTAACGGTGGTGGAGAAGGTGCAGGACAAGCACGGCGAGATTCGGTTCGAACTAGCCAAGAAGTTCAAGGCGGACGTTCAGCTCGGGGAAGAGCTGGAAGTGCCCGTCACCCCCAAGGATTTTGGCCGAATCGCCGCGCAGACCGCCAAGCAGGCGATGATGCAGCGGATCCGCCAGGCAGAGAAGGAGATGATCTATGACGAGTTCAAAGATCGGGCGGGCGAGATCGTAAGTGGCACCGTACGCCGTTTCGAGCGCTCGGACGTGATCGTGGATCTCGGGAAGTTCGAGGCCCTGATGCCCAACAAGGAGCGCGTTCAGACGGAGGATTATAACATCGGTGATCGCGTTCGGGCATACGTAGTGGCAGTGGAAAACGGTGCGCGCGGACCGGAGATCATCCTTTCCCGCAGCCATCCCAATTTTGTGCGTCGTCTCTTTGAGATGGAGGTAAGCGAAATCGCCGATCGGACTGTCGAGATCAAGGCCATTGCCCGCGAAGCTGGTTTCCGGACTAAAATTGCGGTGCATAGCGCCAATGACAAAGTCGATCCCGTCGGCGCATGCGTCGGCATGCGTGGTGCACGCGTCAAAAACATCGTCCGCGAGCTGAACAACGAGAAGGTGGACATCATCCGCTGGAGTGCGGACACCAAGGAATTCGTGCTCGAAGCACTGAAGCCCGCGAAGGTAAAGAACGTCATTCTAGATCCGGTAAAGAAGTCGGTTTTGATCAAGTGCGATGAGGACCAGCTTTCCCTCGCGATCGGCAAACGTGGCCAAAACGCGCGGCTGACCTCCCGAATCACCGGGTGGGACATCAATATCGAGAAAGACGAAACCGCGACCGAGGTCTTCCATGGGCGGGTCCAGCAGGCCGCCAAAGCTTTGGCAGACGCGTTGCAGATTGATGAACCTACTGCTACATCTTTGGTGAAGGGCGGCCTCGCCTCGCTCGATGTAATCGTGGAGGTGGAGCCTCAGGATGTCGCCGATGCGATCGGAGTTGAACTCGACCGCGCGACGGAGATCCATGCTGCCGCCAAGCTCGCACATGGCGCTCTGGCGACTGCGCAGTAGTCATGAAAGCTCCTGTTGAACTAAATTTTGATGCCAACCAAGACGACTCCCAAGACCAGCGCGAAGAAGGGCGACGCCGCGAAAAGCGGTCGGCCCGGGAACGCATCACGCCTGCCGGCGAAGGCGCCTGCTGCGGCTGAGGCCGCCAAACCGGTAGAGCCACCGGCACCCAAGGTGCCGAAAGAGGTGCTTTCGCTCATCGAGCCAAAGACCAAGACGATTCGGAAACGGACGCAGTCCGAGCTGGATAACAAGGCATTTGGCGCACTGCCTTCCATTTCGAAGCTTCTCGAACCAGAGCCTGTCGCGCCCCCTCCGGCTCGGGAACCTGCGCCCGCCCCAGCAGAGGCGGCCGTCATCGAGGCGCCTGTGGCGGAACCGGAAGCACCGGCGGAGGATCTGTCGAAGATCATTCACCTGAAGCCCCCTTTCTCGGTCAAAGACCTTGCAAATGCGATGGGTATCAAGCCCTTCCAGGTCATCAGCGACTTGATGGAGCAAAACATCTTCGCTTCGATCAACCAGAGCATCGAGACAGAGATCGCGAGCCGCATCTGCACGAAGCACGGGTTTGTTTTCGAGAAGGAAAAGCGCAAGGAAGGCGGCGGCGTTCACAAGGTGGTCGAAGTCGTTGCACCACCGCCTGAGCCGGAAAAGCCGAAGGACGAAGAGCTGACCCATCGTGCGCCGATCGTGACCTTCATGGGCCATGTCGATCATGGCAAAACCACGTTGATGGACGCGATCCGCAAGACGCGTGTCGCCGCTGGTGAAGCCGGCGGCATCACCCAACACATCGGGGCGTATAGCGTGGAGCACGGCGGCCAGCGGATCACCTTCCTGGATACTCCGGGTCACGCGGCGTTCACCGCGATGCGGGCCCGCGGAGCCAACGTCACCGACGTGGTGGTGCTGGTTA
Source organism: Chthoniobacter sp. (assembly GCA_028293645.1). GTDB lineage: Bacteria > Verrucomicrobiota > Verrucomicrobiia > Chthoniobacterales > Chthoniobacteraceae > Chthoniobacter. The sequence goes on along the minus strand of JAQGOK010000181.1, from coordinate 34,684 downwards.
TTGCGGCTGACGACGGCTTGATGCCGCAGACGATCGAAGCACTGAATCACGCGCAAGCGGCGAAGGTGAAGATCATCATCGCGATCACCAAGATCGACGTCCCCGGAGCCAATCTCGACAAGGTGAAAGGCCAGCTGCAGGAGAAAGGTCTCGTGCCGGAAGATTGGGGTGGCGACACCATCGTCTGCCCTGTATCCGCGATAAAAGGCATCGGCATCGACAAGCTGCTTGAAAGCATCACGCTCGAGTCCGAGATGCTTGAGCTCAAGGCCAGCCGCGAGCAGAGTCCGCGCGGCAGCGTTATCGAAGCGCAGATCGAACAAGGCCGTGGTCCCACGGCGACGGTCATCGTGAAGGTGGGCACCTTAAAGGCGGGCCAATCGTTCATCTGCGGGCGCTATAGCGGGAAGATCAAATCGTTGATGGACGAGTTCGGGAAGCCAATGAAAGAGGCTGGACCTTCGATGCCTTGCAAAGTGCTGGGCTTCTCCGGTCTCCCAAATGCGGGCGACGAATTGCTCGTGATGTCGAGTGAACGTGACGCACAACGGCTTAGCGAGGAGCGGCTCGCGGAAGAGCGCGTGGGCAAGTTGAGCACGCCTCAACGCGCAACGCTGGAGAACCTCTTCAATACCCTCGCGGACGAGGCCAGGAAGCGGTTGACCCTCATCTTGAAGGCAGACGTGCAGGGCTCGCTGGAAGCCTTGGTCACTGCATTGAGAGATATCAACAGCAAGAAAATCGATCTCGATCTGGTCCACACTGCCGTGGGCCCCATCACCGAGAACGACATTCTGCTCGCCAGTGCGAGCAATGCAGTGGTCATCGGTTTCAACGTGAAGACCGAGAGCAGTGCCGCGATCACGGCTCGACGCGAGGGCGTGCAGATCAAGCTCTTCTCGATCATCTACGAGTTGATTGATCAGGTGAAGGAGTCGATGGCTGGCTTGCTCGATCCAGAGACGCGCGAAACCCAGATTGGCCATGCTGAGGTCAAGAAAGTGTTCGAGCTCTCCCGCGGTCTGGTTGCGGGCTGTCTCGTTACCGATGGTCGCATTTCCCGCACCGCGCGTGCGCGCGTTCTGCGCGGTCGTCAGCCAATCTACGACGGCGGTCTTGCCACGCTGCGACGCTTCCAGGACGACGTGAAGGAAGTCCGCTCCGGTCTGGAGTGCGGCATCAAGCTGGGCGATTTCAACGACTACGAGGTGGGCGACATCATCGAGTGTTACACCTTGGAAAACTTCGCGCAGAAGCTCTAGCGCTGACGATCAATCTGGGTGCCTGACCGCGCGCGAGCCTGGCTCGTGCGCCTTCGGTGTCCCTCCGACTTTCCATTCCGCGTCGTCTATGAAATACCGCCTTGCCCGCGTCAACGAGGTGCTCAAGCGCGAGCTGGGCGACCTCGTGCGGCGGGAGATCACGTTCCCTGCGCAGTTGGTCACGATCCAGCAGGTGGACGTCACGCCCGATCTGAAACACGCCCACGTCTTCGTCAGCATCATCGGCCCGCAAGCAGATCAGCACGCGTCCATGGCGAAACTGCACGACGCACGCATCCAGCTGCAGAACGAGCTTTCGAAACGCGTCGTCCTGAAATTCACACCGCAGCTCCACTTCAAACTCGACCAGGCAGCGGAACGTGGGGACCGGATTCTCAACATCCTCAGCGATTTGGAAATTCCGGAAGAGGCTGATCCCGAAGGCGCCGAGCCGGACGACACCGCGCCGCATGACCGGTAACTGCGCGCTCCAAGAGATCGCAGACGTTCTGCGGGAAAAACAAAGCTTCGTGGTGATGAGCCACATGCGTCCGGACGGCGATGCACTCGGCTGCACGCTTGCCATGGCGATCTGCCTGCGCCAGCTCGGCAAGGATGTCACCGCGTGGAACGAGGACGGGATGCCGGAGAAGTTCTCATATCTTCCGAGCGCAGAACTCGTCCAGCAGCCACCCTCACAGCCACAGCGTTTCGAGGTCGCCATCGTCCTGGATAACGCGGTGAAAAACCGCGCCGGCAAGGCCTCCGAGGCCGTGCTCCACGCGGATCGTTGGATCAACATCGACCATCACGTGACGAACGCCGGTTACGGCGATCTGAATTACGTCGATCCTTCCGCGCCGGCGACCGGCCAGATTCTTTACGAGCTTTTCCGGCAGGGCGATTTGCCGATCACCTACGCCATGGCGGATAACCTTTTCGTCGCGCTCAGCACGGACACCGGTTCGTTTCAGTATCCGAACACCACCGCGCGCACTTATGAGATCGCGGCCGAGTTGATCAAGGCTGGGGTAAAGGTCGGCGAGCTCTCGCAGAGAATGTATGAGAGCTACCCGCGCCGACGGCTCGAACTGCTGCGCGCGTTGCTCAACGTGCTGCGCTTTTCCAGCAAGGACCGTGTCGCAAGCTTCGCGCTCAGCATGGAAACGGTGAAGCGCCTCGGCGCCATGCCCGAGGACAACGAAGGCCTCATTGACACCATCCGCGCCATCGATGGCGTGATCGCCGCCGCCTTTTTCGAGGAACTCGAAGACGGCAAGGTGCGCATCAGTTTGCGGTCCAAATCGCCGCGCGTCGATGTGAGCAAAGTCTGCAGTCAGTTTGGCGGCGGCGGGCACACGCTGGCAGCCGGTGCGCGCGTTGCGGGTTCGCTCGCGGAAGTCGAGGAGCGCGTTTTGCAGGCCATCGACCAGGAGCTTTCGAAGTGAGCTCCGCTTTCGCGAGCGATTCGCGCACATCCCATTTTCGTCCCATGAATCAGAACTCTCCCGACGGTGTCCTCCTTGTCGATAAAGCGCCGGGAATGACTTCTCACGATGTGGTCGCAATCGTCCGGCGTCAGCTCCGGACCAAGAAGGTCGGCCACTGCGGCACGCTTGATCCACTCGCGACCGGTCTGCTGCTGATTGTGCTCGGACGCGGAACGAAGATTCAGGATTTGCTGATGAGCGAGGACAAGGAATACGAGGGAACGATGACCCTCGGCGCGATGACCGATAGCCAGGATGCGGATGGACAAGTCCTCGAAACGCGTCCCGTTCCGGAGTATCCACGCGAACAGATCGACGCCGCGTTTGCAAAGTTCCAAGGCGATTTCTACCAGATGCCGCCGATGGTCTCCGCGATCAAGCAAGGCGGCGTGCCGCTTTACAAGCTGGCCCGGCAAGGCAAGACCGTGGAACGCGAGCCGCGCTTCGTGCATGTCTATGCGCATCAAATTCAGCAGGTGCGGCTGCCGGAAATTGATTTCCGTGTTGCCTGCTCAAAGGGATTCTATGTCCGGACCTACGCGTTCGACATCGGCAACGAACTCGGTTGCGGCGCCCACCTCCGTTCACTTCGCCGGACGAAAAGCGGCAAGTTCACGCTCGAACATGCGGTCACCGTCCACGACATCCAGACGCTCGATCCGACGTTGATCTACGAGCGCATCCTTTCGCTCCCGACCGTCTCGCGGATGCGCGGCGCGTAAACGGCGCGCGAGGAGCCCGTGCGATGATCCACGTGTTTCGGTCAGTCGCAGAGCTGGCGCAGATTCCCGGACCGCTCGCCCTCGCGATCGGAGTTTTCGATGGGGTGCATCTTGGTCATCGCGCGGTGATCGAACGGGCGCGCGCAGACGCCGAGCGTTTCGGCGGCACCGCGGTGACGGTCACTTTCGATCCGCACCCGCTGCGAGTCTTGCGCCCGGCGAGCGCCCCGCGCCTGCTCACCTCGACCGCTCACAAGCTGCAACTCATCCGCGCGCTCGGCGTGCGGCATCTGCTCGTGCTGCCTTTCGATCCCACATTCGCCGCGACCCCGCCCGAACATTTCATTCGCGCGCTCGCGGCGGCGGCCCGACCGCTGCGTGAGATTTGCGTCGGGTACGAGTGGTCTTTCGGGAAGGATCGCGCGGGCAATCTCGCCTTGCTGGACCTACTCGGCAACGAGCTTGGCTTCGAAGAAGTCGGCGTCCCGGCGGTGGTTGTTGCAGGGCAGGTCGTCAGCAGCACTTTGATCCGGCGGGCCGTCGAGAGCGGTGACTTTGCCACTGCTGCGGGTTATCTCGGTCGCGACTACACGGTCCTCGGCACGGTGATCAAAGGCGCGCAGCTCGGCCGCACGCTTGGATTTCCGACGGCCAATCTCAGCGCGCACAACGAGCAGTTTCCGCCCAATGGTGTTTACGCGGTCGAGGCGCTTTATCAGCGCAAGCTGCTGCGCGGGGTCGCCAATATCGGCGTGCGGCCGACGCTGCAAAACGCGAGCGGCGAACGCGTTTTCGAGGTCCACCTCTTTGATCTTTCCGCCGATCTATACGGCGCCGATCTCGAGATCACCTTCCGCCAGTATTTGCGGCCTGAGATGAAGTTCCGAGATCTCGATGCGTTGCGTGCGCAAATCGCCGTGGACGCCGCGGAGGCGCGCCGCTGCTTTGCGGGGTAGACCGCATTTCTTCAGGCCTGCGCCGCGAGCAATGCCGCGCGCATTTCCGCCAGCGGTGCAGAGCGATTGAACCAGATCTCGAACGACAAGGCGCCTTGGTGCAGCAGCATCGAAAGGCCGTTTGCGCTCCGCGCGCCCGCCTCGTCTGCGGCCTGCATCAGCTTGGTGCGATGCGCGGTATAGATCGTGTCGTAGAGCAGCAAATGCGGGGCAAGAATGGACGGGGAGAGCGGCGAGGGGTCGGTCGATTTCATCCCCACCGGTGTGCAGTTGATCACGAGGTCAATCGTCTCGAGTTCATGCCGCAAGGCTTCGGTCTGCCACGGCGCAAATCCGAGGCGGGCGCTCGGGCCGAGCAGTCGCGAGTGCTGAAACAGCGGCGCGAGTTCTTCCGCAAGCCGCTGGGCTTTCTCCGGAGCGCGGTTGACCAGCACCAGGCGCTCGCAACCTTCGATCCCGCATTGCATCGCAACCGCACGGCCTGCTCCTCCACCCGCTCCCAGCACCATCACTCGCATGTCCCGCAGATCGACGCCAAACTCACTTCTCAGAGCTCGCACGAGCCCGGGCCCGTCGGTGTTGAACCCGATCAGCCGCTCACCTTCGACCGCCACAGTGTTGACCACGCCAATGCGGCGCGCGTGATCATCGACGCGATCCATAATTGGCAGCGCCGCTGCCTTATGCGGGATCGTGCAATTGACGCCGAGAAAACCTTGCGCGGGCAGCAGGCGCAACGCGCCGGCCAGCTCCTCTGGGCGAACGTGCAGCCGGGTATAACGCGCCTGGATGCCGAGATGCTTTAGCGCGGCGTTATGCATCGGCGGCGACGCCGAATGCGCAACGGGATCGCCGAACACCGCCAGGCGCAGCGGCGGCTCCTCAGCCTTCGTTGCCGCCGTCCAATCCTGGAGATCGGCGAATGTGTAAACGTCCTTCATTTAAGCCGCGTCGAAGGTGCCCAAGGTTCTTTGAAAGCGCGCCAGCACGCGCTCTTTCCCGAGCACTTCGAGCATGTGGTACAGACTCGGCCCGACCGCACGTCCGCTCACCGCAATGCGCGCGGGATGGATGAATTCGGCTGGTTTGCAGGGCACCGCTGCGGCGACTTCCTTGAGCTTCGCTTCGAGCACGGCAGCGTCCCACGGCTCCAGAGCGGCGCAAGCTTCGCCGAGCTGGCGAATGCGATCGAGCGCACCGGGCTTGCGCAGCGTTTTTTCCACGGCCGCAGGATCGTAGGGAAAGTCTTCGGTGAAGAAGAACGACACCCGATCCGCGATCTCCGTAAGGTGCGTGACCTTCATCTTCTCAAGCGCCAGCACCGCATCGAGCGACGGTGCGTCCGTCGGCAGTCCGGCCTTGGCGAGCCACGGCTGGGCGAGCTCGCGATACCGCTCGGAAGACATGTGCTGGATGGTTTGCGCACTGATCCAGTCACACTTCGCGAGGTCAAAATGCGCGCCTTTGCGGTTCACGTTTGCCAGGTCAAATCGGGCGACTACGTCCTCAATCGGCATCAGTTCCCGATCGTCTTTCGGCGACCAGCCGAGCAGGCAGAGATAGTTGCGCACGGCTTCGGGCGGGTAGCCGTTTTCGGTGTAGCCGGTGATGCTCGCGCCCTGGTCGCGCTTGCTCATCTTCGAACCGTCCGGGTTCAAGATCAGCGGAATGTGTCCATAACGCGGCGGCTCGGCGCCGAGCGCGGCGAAAAGCTGCAGATGCTTCGGGGTATTCGACAGATGATCCTCGCCGCGGATCACATGCGTGATCCGCATCTCGATGTCATCGACGACATTCACGAAGTGAAAAATCCACGATCCATCCGGCCGGCGGACCGTCATATCCGGCATGATCTCGACATTCGCGAAGTCAAACGCGATCCGCCCGCAGATCAGGTCGTCCACCTCCACGACCTCCCGTCGAAAACGGAAGCGCCACGCGCCCCCGTCATCATAAAGATGTCCGGCGTCGCGGAGTTGTTGAAAGTAGCGCTCGTAGATCGTCTGTCGCTCGCTCTGCCGATACGGCCCATGCGGACCGCCCGCGTCGGGACCTTCGTCCCAGTCGAGCCCCAGCCAACGCAGGCCGTCGTAGATCACCTGCAGAGCTTCCGCCGTATTGCGTTGCTGATCCGTATCCTCGATGCGCAACACGAAAGTCCCGCCGTGGTGCCGGGCGAAGAGCCAGTTGAAGAGAGCCGTCCGCGCGCCGCCGACATGCAGATATCCGGTCGGAGAAGGAGCGAAACGAACACGGACTGGGGAACTCATACGAACCGGCGACGTTGCGGCACGAGGCGCACGCTGCAAAGTGAATTCCCGTGGACGCGCGAAAGCCGTCCGTCGCTGTCGCCTTCGCGGCATGGCATCCGCTCAGTGGTGGAGGAAGATTGACAGCCTCGCCTCAAAATCTATTTTCGCCGTTTGAAGTTGCGCCAGGAGCTGCTGCTCTCGCGACTCCGTTTCCTCAGCGCTAATAGCCCACCGGTATGTCCCAAAAAATCCTCGTCATCGACGACAGCCTAGCCGCCTCAAAGCTGGCCGAAAACGTGATGGCGCAGAATTTCAACGGCGTGGACGTCTTGCTCGCGCAACGCGGAGCAGACGCGTTCGAGCGGTTCAATGTCGCGCAGCCCGACCTGATCATTCTGAACGAGTCGATGCCGGACATGGACGCCGAGGCAATCTGCTACCGGCTCCTGAATGATCCCGCGACGGCGAAGGTGCCGGTGGTCTTGCTCGCCACGAACGGCAACGGCGATGCGATTGAAGAGCGTTACGACAACGTCATCCGAGTCCTGCCCAAGCCAGTCACTCCGGAGTCCTTGCTCGAGGTCCTCACGACTGCGCTCTCCAAATCGAAGAGCGGAGGCAATCCTGCGCGGCAACTGCTCTTTCACGACGCCTCAAGGACAGTCTTCAGCGGCCACACCGCGTTCTTCTCACTGCGCTCCGCGCTGCAGATGGCATACGGCGACCGGCTGACCGGCGTCTTGCGCTTTTTCATCAATCGGTTCCCGATCGAGCTGTTCATCAACAAAGGCCGCTTTCTCTTCGCGACCACGCGGAACTTCCAGCTCTACTGTCGTGAATCGCCGGTCATTCTTTCGGCGACAAACCTCGGGCTGATCGTGGAAGGCCAGACGACGCAGGCTGCGAGCGGCTGCCCGATTTTCCTCTTCCTTTCGGTGCGCAACGGCTTCCCGCATGACGACGTGGTGCAGATCGTCCGCGACCACGGGATGCGCGTTTTCTCCAGCCTCTGGACGGCCGGCCGCGTGATGTTTGAATTTGAAGAATTGCAGCAGTTCCCGGAGTACGTGCGCAACTTCCCGCCAGCGAATGAAGATCCGGATAACTGGATTCTCGGCAGCCTGCGCCACGTGCGTTTCGACGCACTCATGGGCATGCAAAGGCCGGATCCGAACGGCAGCCCTGCTTACACGCGCAAAGGTTACGAGCTGATCCAGAAGCTGAAGCTGAACGACGTGGAGGCGCGCTTCGCCACGGCGATCAACGGCGCCGAATCGCTGCAGTCGATCGCCAAAAAGATTGGCATCCCGCTGAACGATGCGTTGCTCATCGTCTTCCGTTTCGCGGCCCTGGATATCATCGACTACTGGTCTTCAAACGTGCTCTCGCTACCCGGTGCCGTGCCGACCAATGGCGGCGGCGTGCCCGCAGCGGCAGCCGCTTCCTAGAGCGTGTTCTGCCCTTGGCGGGCTGGAACGCCGAAGAGGGTTGCGATCAGCCAGCCCAAGGTTGCGAGGCATGAGCTACCCTGGGGTCCGCGGCAAAAAAAGGACCAACCCTGAGGGGGTTGCATCACCGGAGCGACGCATGGATTCAACCCCGATGGGGTTGGCGGCGTCTCCTCCCCTCTCCCAGGGTAAGCGCTCCTGGGTCGCACCAACCCCGGGCTGATTGATGCAACCGCCCCTGGCGTTGCATGTGCAAAGTGCATGAGGCTCTAGACCCTTCAACGTCGGCCGAGCCAGTCGTCAGTGCCGTATTTCGAGCGGGCGAGTTCGGTGGCGGCAGCGAGTTCATCGCCGGTGAGTTCGCGCGCGGCAGTCCGAGCGGAGAGGCGGCGCGCAAGGTTCGTCGCGAACCGGGTCTCTCCGACGCAGTTCTGGACGCTGCCTTGATGCAGTAAGCCCCAGCGGGTGCGCCGCTGCGCCGCACCGGCGACCTTCACTCCATCCGCGACGATGTCGTGCTCTACCGCGTTTTCGAAACACGAATTGGAGGCCTTCACCCCTGCGCCTGTCGAGAGTTGCACCCGCGCTCCGCTTTCGCGCAGCACAGTCGCGATCACGTCGTGAATGATCCGATATGATTCCCGAAGCTCCTCCGCACAGAACCGCTGGCTGCGCGGAACGATGATCGTGTAAGTGAGATCGTCGCCATGCAGGACGATTCCGCCACCCGTCCAGCGGCGGATCGGCTCGCGCTCCGGCGCACTTCGCAGGGCTTCCGCGAGCAATCCGAAATAGCCAAAGGAAACCGCCGGGCACGCCCACCGATAGACGCGCAGCAGCGGCGCGGTTGCGGAACGCAGCAGCACTTCGTCCATCGCCATGTTGAACGCGGCACGATGCGGCTCGACATCATCGATCAAGGTGAGTTCGTCGAAGATCACGGCGTTCGCTCCACTGCCCCGATCAGAACATCTCCGCGTTTGCGTTTCCAAGTTGACCCGATACGCTCGGCGCTTCTATGGCAAAAGTCGCCCTCGGCAAAGGACTCGGCGCGTTGATCAATACCCGCGTCTCCTCTCCCACTCCCGCCGTTGAAAGCGGCGAGCGGGTGCAGATGGTCGCGCTTGATCAGATCGTTCCTTCGCCCCTGCAGCCGCGGACCGTCTTTCGCGATGAAAACCTGAACGAACTCGTCGATTCGATTCAGATGCACGGGATCATCCAGCCGCTAATTGTGCGTCGGCGGGAAGAGAAATTTGAACTGATCGCGGGAGAACGCCGGTGGCGCGCGGCTCAGCGCGTAGGCCTCCCCGAGGCACCGATCATTGTTCGCGAAGCCTGCGATCAAGACGTGCTCGAACTGGCACTGATCGAGAACCTGCAGCGCGAAGATCTCAACGCCATCGAGGAAGCACGCGCCTTCGCCCGTCTCGCGAAAGAGTTTGGCCTGCGCCAGGAGGACATCGCACAGAAAGTCGGCAAGAGCCGCGCCGGCGTGGCGAACAGCATGCGCCTTCTCGATCTCGACGACCAGGTCCAGAGCTTCCTGACCCAGGACCGTATTTCCGTCGGGCACGCGAAAGTGCTTCTCTCTTTGAAGTCGCACGCCGAGCAGCGAGCACTCGCGGACGAGATCATCCGGCGTGGTCTCACCGTCCGCGCGGCGGAGAAGCTGATCGCCAGTCACTTCGCCCAGTCCGGCACCGCAAAGCCTACGCGCAACGGCACCTCGCCGCCGGCGGGATTGGCCCCGAGTCTCCTGCATTTGCAGAATCGTCTGCAGCAACGCCTCGCCACGCACGTCGCTGTGCAACACACCGAAAAGCGGGGGCAGATCGAGATCGAGTATTACGGCACCGACGACTTGCATCGTATTTTGGGTCTGATCGGGCTGCCGGCCGAAGAGAGCTAAGAGTGGCGAGCCGGTTTTTCAGAATTTGCGCGTGCTACGTCCCGCGCGCGGTCCTCTTTGCAGCGCTCGCGCTGGCGGCCTGCGATCGCAAGTCCCCGCCCGAGCCTGCACCGGCGGATCCGTCTTCCTCAAACGAAGCTGCGGCCAGCCCCGCTCCAGGTGGTGCGCCGCAAAGCACGGCATCGACGGTCAAGCGCGCTCCTTTGCCAGCCGGACCGCATGAGATCTGGAAGGAGTTCTCGGGCGAGAAGGCCTTCGAGCACGTGCGGCAACAGGTCGAGATCGGACCGCGGCCATCCGGGTCTCCCGGTGCTGAAAAGGCCCGCGTCCTGATCGAGAGCGGTCTGCGTGCTTTTGGATGGCAGACCGAACGCCAGACCTTCACCGACACCACGCCGCGTGGGCCTGTGCAGTTTGCCAACGTCATCGGCCGCTTCATTCCACCCGGCGCGAAAGCCGCCCGCAACGACACTCAGCGCGCGATTGTCTGCTCCCATTACGACACGAAGCGTTTCAGCACGATCAGCTTCGTCGGCGCCAGCGACGGCGCGTCGAGCACCGGAGCGCTGTTGGAAATGGCCCGCACCCTCGCCCTCGACCCAGCCCTCGCAGCCCAGGTGGAACTGGTCTTCTTCGATGGCGAAGAGGCCGTGGTGCAATTCACCGAGACAGACGGACTCTACGGCAGTCGGCATTACGCTCAGCAACTCCGTGGGTCCGGGCGCGCCGCGCAGTTTCAATTCGGCATCCTTTGGGACATGATCGGCGATCGCGATTTCAACATCACCCTTTCGTCCGATTCCCCTCCTGAACTGACGCGCGCCATCCTCGCTGCCGCCGATGCGCTGCAACTCCGGCACCATTTTCGGATGTTCGATCGCGCCATTTACGATGACCACGTTCCGCTCAACACCATCGCGCGGATCCCGGCGATTGATCTCATCGACTTCGATTACCTCTACTGGCACACCGCCGACGACACACTCGAACGCGTCGGCCCCGAGGGACTTCAGAAAACCGCTGCGGTCACGCTCTACCACCTGCGCAAGACGCTGAAGTGAGAGGCTTTTCCCGCACGAAACTGTTGCCAGCTACAACGAACGGTGTTTTGATCCCGCTCCCCAAGCCTCCCGGCTAGGACGAAGCACCCGTAGCTCAATTGGATAGAGCATCTGACTACGGATCAGAAGGTTTGCAGTTCGAGTCTGCACGGGTGCACTTCGCCGTTCCTCGCGATGTTCTCCGAATCCCTGATCTTCGATTCTGCCATGGCCGTAACGCGCCTTTCCGCTGCGACGGCAAGCGGGACGCCCGGCTCGGGTGGCGGCAACCCTGGATCGGCGGTTCTTTCCTGGCTGGTGATCGCTTCGACGTTCTTTGGTAACTGGTCCTTCGGCGTTGGTTCCGCAAAGGCTCAGGGCGATCCCGAGCTGAAGGCGCAGTTCACCACGGTCGTGCAGCCGTTTCTGGAAAACTACTGCTTGCGCTGCCACGACTCGGACAAGGCCGAAGGCGATCTGGATTTGAGCCGCTATGAATCGCTGGAATCGGTCGTGGCAGATGATCCGCACTGGGCTTCGGTGTTGGAGCGATTGGAGGTAGGCGACATGCCGCCGGCAAAGGCCAGGAAGAAGCCCTCGCCGGAACTGCGCCATGAGGTCGTGGGCTGGGTTCGAACGCTGCGCGATCAGGAAGCGCGGAGGAATGCGGGCGATCCGGGGCCGGTCCTGGCGCGGCGGCTCAGCAATGCGGAATACGACTACACGATCCACGATCTCACCGGCGCGGATATTCGTCCGACTCGCACCTTCCCCGTCGATCCTGCCAACCAGGCCGGGTTCGATAACTCCGGCGAGTCGCTCACGATCTCTCCCGCGTTGTTGAAGAAGTATCTGCAAGCCGCGCGCGAAGTCAGCGAGCACCTCGCACTGACTCCGGACGGCTTCACCTTCGCGCCGCATCCGGTCGTCGCCGATACCGATCGGGACAAGTGGGCGGTGTTTCGAATCGTGAACTTTTACCGGCGGCAGCCGACGGACTACGCGGACTACTTTGAAGCCGCGTGGCGCTACAAACATCGGGCCGCGCTCGGCACTCCGGACGCTTCGCTTGAGGACGTCGCCACCGCTTCCAGGGTTAGCGCGAAGTATCTCGCGCTGATCTGGTCCACCCTGTCGGGAGCAAGCGAGGAAGTCGGCCCGATCGCGCGCCTGCAAGCCACGTGGCGAGAATTGCCCGCGCCGACTGCCGGGCAGCAAAGTGTGGCCCGCCAGTCCTGTGAAGCGATGCGCGACTACGTGGTGCATCTGCGTGGGCAGATCGTGCCCGAGGTGAAGAACCTCACGGCGCGTCCGATCCAGGATGGCTCGCAGACTCTCGTACTGTGGAAGAACCGGCAGATGGCTGCGAACCGACGGAAGTTCAATCCCGCCGCCCTTCGCGTGGATGCGGCTTCGCAGCCCGTTCCCGTTGCGACCGAAAAGGAGGATCGGAAGTCCACGGCAGCGCCGCCGCCGAACAACGCCGTTGCGTCCCTGCCGACCCGGCCAAAGCATGTGCAGGCACCGACAGTGGAGGCCGTGAAAAGGGGGGGCATTTCATTGGCGCCGACGTTGGTGACAAGGGAATCCTCCGCCACCTCGAACATGGCGCAGGCAAAGAAGCACGGGATCGAGCCGGAACTTGTTGTCCCCGCTGATCCAGCAGCGCGGGCCCGGTATGAAGCGGCCTTCGCCAAATTCGCCGACACCTTCCCCGACGCCTTCTACATCACCGAGCGCGCCCGCGTTTATCTCGACGCCGAAAAAGAGCAGGAAAACGCCGGCCGCCTGCTCAGCGCGGGCTTGCACAGCATGACCGGCTACTTTCGCGACGATGGACCACTCATGGATTTGATCCTCGATGAAGCCGGGCAGCGCGAACTCGACGGACTGTGGCAGGAGTTCGACTTCCTCGCCGCCATCCCGCAACGCATGCACACCAGTTTTCTTTGGTTTGAGCGCACCGACTCCGCCTATCTCCGCGACCCGGAGTTCGATCCTTATCGGCCGGAAGACAAATCCGTCACGTCGCAGGAAAAAATTCGCGCTCTCGGCGAACTCTATCTGGCCAAGGCGCGCCGGATCAACGCGAGCGAAACCGTCCAGCACGCGATCACGCAGCACTTCGAGAACGTCGCCTCGAACATTCTGCGCGTGGAGCAGCAGCGAGCTGCCGCGGAGCCGCGCCACTTGGAGGCTCTGGAAGACTTCACCCAGCGTGCGTATCGGCGCCCGCTTTCCACTGACGATCGCCACGGCCTGCGCGAGTTTTACCGCATTTCGCGCAGCGAGAACGGGCTCGATCATGAAGAAGCGATGCGGGATTGCATCGCGCGCGTCTTGATGTCGCCGCACTTCAGCTTCCGCTTTGATCTCCTCGAAGCCTCCGGAAACGGTGGCGGCCCTTTCGCAACCGGTGCGCCCGCCGGAGCCGACACCGCCCGACCGCCAGCGCGCCCACTGTCCGACTACTCGCTCGCGAGCCGGCTCAGTTACTTTCTCTGGGCCAGCATGCCGGACGAGGAACTGCTCGCGCATGCCGCGAAGGGCGATCTGCACAAGCCGGAGATTATCCACGCACAAGCTGCGCGGATGCTGAAGGATGGCCGCGTCCGGAACTTCGCGACAGAGTTCGCCGGGAACTGGCTCGATTTCCGCCGCTTCGAGCAGCACAACAGCGTCGATCGCGAGCGTTTCCCGGCGTTTAACGACGATTTGCGCCGCGCCATGTTTGAAGAGCCGATCCGCTTCTTTGTCGATGTCGCCCAAGCGAACCGTTCCGTGCTCGATTTCCTCTACGCCACCGACACTTTTGTGAATGGCCCGCTCGCGCGCCACTACGGCATTCCGCTGGCGAATGCGGCCAGCCATACGTGGACGCGCGTGGAGCGCGCGGATGAATTCGGACGCGGAGGCCTTCTGCCCATGGCGGCTTTCCTCACGGCAAACTCTCCCGGTTTACGCACCAGCCCGGTTAAACGCGGAAACTGGCTCGTGAAGCGCATCCTCGGCGAGCGCATCCCGCCTCCGCCACCGAACGTGCCGGAGCTTCCGAGCGATGAAGCGAAACCCGGCGAGTTGTCGCTGCGTGAAGCGCTGGCAAAACATCGGGAGGTCGAATCCTGCGCCGCCTGCCACGCCCGTTTCGACTCATTCGGCCTGGTCTTTGAAAACTACGGGCCCACCGGCGAACTCCGCGAGCGTGACCTGGGCGGCCGGCCCGTGGATACACGGGCTGAGTTTCCGAATAGGACAGAAGGCTCAGGCCTGCCGGGTCTGCAGAGTTACGTGCGTGAGCACCGTCAGGCAGACTTCGTGCGGAACCTTTGCCGGAAGTTACTCGCCTATGGCCTCGGTCGAACTCTGATCCTGTCGGACGAGCCGTTGATCGACTCGATGCAATCCGAGCTTGCAGCTCAAGGTTATCGCTTCAGCAGCCTCATCGAAACGATCGTCACCAGTCCGCAATTCACCAGCAAGCGAAGCTTCGACACGGTCGCCCACCACTAACCCTTCACTAACCCCCATGAACCAGGCATCTGCAGGCTTTCGAGCCAATCTTTCCCGCCGTGCATTCCTTCGGGGCGTGGGCGTCACCATGGCGCTTCCATGGATGGAGTCCCTGCCCGTCTGGGGCGCCTCCGCCTCCGCGGCCGAAGCGGCGAACCCGCTTCCGAAGCGCTTTGCGGCAGTGTTCATGGGCAATGGCATTAACGGCCAGCATTGGTGGGCCAAAGGCGAAGGCGAGACGATGGAGCTTGGCAAGTCCCTGGAGCCGCTCGCGCCTTTCCGGAAGAAGCTCAACGTGATCAATGGGCTCTTCAACAAGCCCTCTGTCGGCGTCGGCATCCATCCGGGCATGACCGGTAACATCCTCTCGGGCATGCCGCTGATGAAAGGGGCCGTGTTGCGGGGCGGCATCAGCATGGATCAGGTGCTCGCGAATAGCATCGGCCAGGAGACGGTGCAGCCAAGTCTGGTGCTGGGTTGTGAACAGCCGATCACGGGCTATCACGAGACGAATTTCTCGATGGCCTACAGCTCGCACATCTCGTGGCAGAGCGCCGACTCGCCAGTGCCAATGGAAGTCTATCCCTCGCTGGCTTTCGACAGCCTTTTCGAGAACCGCGGCAACAAGCGGACGCAGAGCATCCTCGACCGCATCAAAGCCGACGCTTCGAGCCTCAGCCGCAAGATCAGCTCCGAAGACAATCGCAAGCTGGACGAGTATCTCACCAGTGTCCGCGAAGTAGAGAAGCGCGTCGATCGCATGCGCGGGGAGCAAGGAAGAGCGGAGGAGCGGGCAAAGGATCGTGGCCGTTCGCTCTTCACGATGAATCGTCCGGACAACGGTCTTCCTGAAGATATCCGCGACCATATGAAGCTGATGTGCGACATCGTTGCACTCGCCTTCCAGAGCGATAAGACGCGCGTGGCGACGTTGGTCCTCTGTCGTGACTTATCCGGACTCTTCTATCCGTTCCTCGATGTGCGCGACGCGCATCACTCTGCTTCGCACAACGACAAGTCCGAGGCCTACGAACGGATCTCGCGCTATTACGTGAGCAACCTTGCCTACCTTGCCAGTCGCCTTGACGCGATGCCGGAAGGCGAAGGGACGGTGCTCGATAACACCTGCCTGCTGTATCTCTCGAACATGTGGTCCGGGGAGCGGCACGATAACACACGGCTGCCGGTCCTGACGCTGGGCGGCCTCGGCGGCGCGTTGCAAACGGGCCGGGTCCTGGATTTCAGCGAAGCCGGGGACGAGAACCGCAAGCTTTGCAGCCTTCACCTCTCGCTGATGGATCGGCTCGGCGTGCAACTGCCTCGCTTTGGCGATGCGGCGGCGCGGCTCACCGGAATCTGATCTCATGAAATCATCGACTCCTTTCGATCGCCTGCTCGTTTGCTACCGGCGATTGTTGGGAATCAATCCCTTCCGAGGAGATCCTATGCGACGCCTCGCGGTGGTCTTGTCTTTGGCGCTCACGTTGCACCTGAACGCCGCGGAACTCGGCTTGTTTGAAGGCCATGGTGACATCGGCGGACCAAAGCGCTCTGGTTCCGTCCAGGTTACGCCCGACGGGGACGCATACACAGTCGCAGGCGGTGGGACGAACATGTGGTTTGCCGAGGACGCGTTTCATTTCGTTTGGAAAAAGGTCTCGGGCGACGTGACGCTCGCGGCGGACATCACTTTGGAAAACAGCGGGGGTGATCCCCATCGCAAGGCCTGTTTGCTGATCCGGCAAAGCCTCGACGCGGACTCGTCTTATGCAGACGCGGCGCTGCATGCAGATGGGCTCACTTCACTCCAATACCGCGCCGCCAAGGGCGAACGCACTTACGAAATCCAGTCCGGGGTCACCGGGCCGAAGCGGCTGCGGATCGAGAAGCGCGGGCGTTATGTCTCCATGTCGATCACCGGAAAAGATGGGGAACTGGTGCCTGCGGGCGGCTCGTTCCGACTCGATCTGGCGGAACCATTCTATGTCGGGCTGGGGGTGTGCGCGCACAACAACGACGCGCTGGAAAAAGCGGTCTTCTCCAGGGTGGAACTCACGAGCGGCGGCGCTCCCGCCGGAGGGAAGCCGCGGCTGATCAGCACGCTGGAGACGGTGCCGCTCGCGTCGAAGGATCGGCGTGTCGTGTGGACTACAGGTGATCTCATCGAAGCGCCAAACTGGACGCCCGACGGCGCCTCGCTCGTCTTCAACAGCAAGGGCCGGCTGCACCGCATCGCGGCCGCGGGCGGCCTGCCGCAGCCGATCGACACCGGCTTCGCCACGCGCTGCAACAACGACCACGGCATCTCGCCGGACGGAACCACGCTGGTGATCAGCGACCAATCGCAAGCGGATCGGAAGTCGCGCATCTACACGCTGCCGATCGCGGGCGGCACGCCGAAGCTCATCACGGAGGCCGCGCCTTCCTACTGGCATGGCTGGTCGCCAGATGGCCGCACGCTGGCGTATTGCGCCGAGCGGAATGGCGAGTTCGATATCTACACGATCCCGGCGGAAGGCGGGGCAGAGACTCGTCTGACTTCGGCCAAGGGGCTCGATGACGGCCCGGACTACACCGCCGACGGAGTGTGGATCTACTTCAACTCAGATCGATCCGGCACGATGCAAGTCTGGCGGATGCACGCCGATGGCTCCGGGCAGGAGCAGGTGACGAGAGATGAGTTCAACAACTGGTTCCCGCACCCGTCACCGGATGGAAAGTGGCTGGTTTTCCTTTCGTACGACAAGGAGGTGAAAGGGCATCCCGAAAACAAGGATGTCACTCTCCGGGTGATGCCGCTCGGTGGTGGCGAAACCGAGGTGCTCGCCAAGCTTTTTGGCGGACAGGGAACCATCAACGTTCCCTCCTGGTCACCGGATAGTAAGCGGCTCGCGTTTGTGAGCTATCAACTCATCCCCTGACTCGACCCGTGCGCGCATCGAGACGTTCGTTCGCACCGCCGAAGCCAGGTGGCGGTGAATCATCAGGCGGACTCCTGATGGAAGGACGGGCGCCGAATTTGTTAGACGTTGAAACGCGATGGCAGACGCGTTCGACTCTCAACCAGATCCGCCCACGAATCTCCCAACGGCACTGGCCGTCCGGGTTGCGGCAGAGGAAGCAGCTGAGGCTACGGCGCCGGACCGGACGTTGTCGGAGTTTGGGCAAGCATTGGAAGCACTCCGGGCCGCGGTGGTCTTGCAGCGCCCGCGGGAGTGACGATCACAGTCGCTCGGATTGTTGCTTAGGGTACTGCCCGGGTTGGCTTATCCATCCGTGACCACACATCCTCGCGTCATGCTCCGAAGAGTCATCACCACTGCGCTTCTATTCTCGTTCGCCGCCAGCCCCATCGCTGACGGCGCCGACGCGACTGCGTTGTGGTCCGGCAAGGTGCAGGCGCTTTTTGATGTGAATTGCGTCAAATGCCACGGCCCGATCGAACAGAAGAGCGGGCTGGAACTCGATACGCCGGAGGCGGTGCTGAAAGGCAGCGAACTTGGTGCGGTGATCGTGCCGGGGAAACCGGAGGAGAGTTTGCTCTACCAAAACCTCGCGCCGAAGTCGGATCCGCACATGCCGCCGAAGAAGCAGCTCACGGATGCGGAACGGGAGATCGTCAGGGAATGGATCGCGGCGATGACCGTTGCGCCGGTTGAACCGGTCGCGACTCCGCGTCCTCCGCGAGAGTTTGGGTCCGTGACGGAAGCCGTCGATACGCTGATCGCGGAAGGTTGGGAGCGGCGCGGCATTCAGCCGGCGGCGGCGGCGGACGAGCGCACCTGGTGCCGTCGAGTTTATCTCGATCTTGCGGGACGCATCCCGAGGCAGGCGGAGTTGGACGAGTTCCTCACCGCGCCGGCGGAGACGAAGCGCGCCGCGCTGGTCGAGCGTTTGCTGGCCTCGGAGGATTACGTGGTGCGGATGCGCGAGCTCTGGGATGTCTTGCTGATGGGCCGTGGCAAACGGGACAGCGTCGAGGATCGCCGCAAGAAAAACGGTTGGTGGGCGTTTCTCGAAAATGCCTTTCGCGCCGATCGCCCATGGAACGAGACCGTGCGCGATTTCCTCGTCGCCCGCCCGGACAAGCCGGAGAACAAAGGCGCTTCCTGGTTTCTCTTCGAACGCAGGAACGAACATCAGCGGATCGCGGAGGCCGTCGCGCCGGTGGTGTATGGCACGAAGATCGACTGCGCGCAGTGCCACGACCATCCGCTGGCTCGCGAAATCAAGCAGGGGCACTACTGGGGCCTGGTCGCTGCCTTCAACCGCAGCAAGAACGTGGAGGGCGGCAACGCGGTGGGTGAATCCGCGGTCGGCGGCTTCATGAACTTTACCAACCTGAAAAAGGAATCGCAGCCGGCGTTGGTTGCGCTTTTGACAGGTCGGACGATCCCGGAGACCTGGCCTGCTGGGGAACAGAAGGAGCAGGATGGCGATGACCGATATGTGGATCCCAAGGCCAAGCCCCGCGTGCCGAAGTTCTCGCGGCGCGAAGCGTTTGCCGAGGCCGCGACCACCGATAATCCGCTGCTCGCGCGTGCTTTCGTGAATCGAATGTGGGCGGCGTTCATGGGCCGCGGCATTGTGCATCCTGCCGATGAGATGAACGGGCGGAACGCGCCGAGTCATCCGGAGTTGCTCGACTGGCTGGCGGCGGATTTTGCCTCGCACCAATACGAGGTTCGTCGAGTGGTGCGCGGCATCGTGCTCAGCCGAGCGTATGCGCTTGGGACCGCGGTGGCGGAGCCGGAAACCTTCGCAGGGGCGCTGGAGCGGCCGCTTTCCGCCGAACAAATCGCCCGCTCCTGGCGCATCGCCGCGGGCCTATCGCCGGGTGACGACACCCTGCGGAGAGCCGTGATCACCGCCATACCCGAGGTAATGCCAGCGGATTACAACGCCACGTTCCAACAAGCGCAGTTCCTCTCCAACTCTCCGGCATTCGCCGGAATCCTGAAGCCAGCGAGCGACGGTAACGTTGGAAGGATCGCAACGCTGCCCGATTCCGCTGACCGCGTTCGCGAGGCGTTCCTGATCGTAAACGGCCGCCTGCCCGACGCCGAGGAGTCCACGCAGACCACGGCTTTTCTCCATGCGCACTCCGGCAAACCTGAGGAGGCCGTCCGCGATTTGCTTTGGGCGATGATGACCAGCGCCGAATTTCTGACGACCCCGTGACCATGAATCCCAAAACCAGCCCACCGGCAGGCCAATGCCGCACAGACGAGCATCAGATGCATCGGCGGCTGTTCCTGAAAGGCCTGACCGGCGGGGCGCTGGCGAGCGCTGCGAGCTTTGCGGGGTTGTTTCACAATCCGCTTTTCGCGGAAGAAACAAAGAAGGCGCAGAAACACTGCATCCTGCTCTGGCTGTGCGGCGCGCCGAGCCAGTTTGAAACGTGGGATCCCAAGCCAGGCCGGCCGACCGGCGGACCGTTTCGGAGCATCCCGACGAAAATCCCGGGCGTCCATTTTTCGTCACTGCTGCCGAAATGCGCGGGCATGGCGGACAAGCTGAACGTCGTGCGCAGCATGAAGACGACGCAGTCGGAGCATCTGCAGGCGATCAACCTTTTGCAGCGCGGTAATCCCGATCGCGCGGGCTTCACGCGGCCCACGCTGGGCTGCTCGCTTTCGCAAGCGATGGGGCAACTCGATTCCCCGATTCCGAATTTCGTCTTCCTCGATCCCATTCCGGGCGGGAACGAATTCGAGAGTTTCAAGGCCGGGAACTGGGCGGGCTGGCTCGGCGCGGAACATGCGCCGGTGCGCCTCGGTGGCGAATACACGCAGTTGCTCAACGCGGCCGCGGAGACGATTCCGCAACACGACCTGGAATCGCGTGAAACCCTGCGCCGCTTTCTCACGGCGAAGTATGAGCGTGACCGCAAGAGCACCGTGGCCCGCAGCCAGAATGCGGCGTTTGAGCGGATGAAGGGCATGGCGGCGAGCGCGGATCTCTTCGATGTAAACAAGCTCCCGGCCAAAGATCGCGAGCGCTACGGGCCCGGAAGTTTCGCGCAGCATTCGCTGATGGCCCGGCATCTCGTGGAAAACGGCGCGCCGTTTGTCATGGTCGCCAACGGCATGAATTGGGACAACCACGTCTTCCAGCATGAGATCCATCAGATGCTCGTGCCGGAGCTGGATCGTGTGCTTTTCAACCTCGTCAACGATCTCGAAGAGCGCGGCCTGCTCGATTCCACGCTGGTGATTGCAATGGGCGAATTCGGTCGCACCCCCTGGATGAATGCCGCCCGCGGGCGCGACCATTATCCCAATGCCTGGAGCCTGATGATGACCGGTTGCGGATTGAAACGCGGAGTTGTGACCGGCGCGACCGACGCCGATGGCGTGGACGTAATCGAGAAGCCGTTCAACGAGCAGAACCTTTTCGCGACGATCTTCACCGCGCTCGGCATCAATCCTTACGCGGAATACGACCTGCCCGGGCAGCCCACTTTTCACCGCGTGGAAAACAAGGCGGAGCCGATCCGCGACCTCCTCGCGTAGCGCCATGAAACTCACTCTCGCTCACGATCATAAACTACCGACCGGCGCCCTGGGCCTCTGCATCACGGCCGATGGCAGTCGCGCTTTCGCAGCTTGTGCGGACGGCGCGATCTACGATGTGGACCTGGCGACTGGGAAAGCAGAGGCGTTCGCGGAGCGTCACCAATCGTTCGCCAGCGGCTGCGTGCTGCTGCCGGATGAGCGGACGGTACTCTCCGGCGGTTACGATGGAATGTTGCTCTGGCATGACGTGGAAAGCCGGCGCTGCTGGCGCAAGGTGCAGGCGCATCAGTTCTGGAACTGGCAGCTCGCGCTTTCGCCGGATGGCAGCTTTCTCGCCACCACCACGGGCCAGTATTTACCCGGCGGCTGGAAGTATGAGCCATCGGCGGAAAGCGAACCGTCAGTGAAAGTTTACGACACCCAGAGCGGCGACCTCGTTGCTGCGTTCAGCCACGCGCCGCCCGTGCTGAGTTGCGCCTTCAGCCCCGACGGTCAGCATCTCGCCGCAGCGAATATGATGGGCGAAGTGCGGGTGTGGAATGTGGCGGGCGCGATCGATGGACAGCCGATTGCAAGGTGGACCTCGCCAGCTTTCACGTCGTGGGGTTCGATCAAAACGCATCATTATTGCGGCGGCATTTACGGGCTCGCGTTCTCTGCCGATGGCGCATCGTTGCTCTGCTGCGGCATGGGACCCATGACCGATCCGATGGCCGGCAACGGCAAAATGACCTGGCAGCGCTGGGACTGGCAGAAAGGTGAGCGCATCGACCAAATCAAGGACGGCCAGCACGGCTCCGGCCTCATGGAAACGATCGCCTGGCATCCGAACGGTGCGCATTTCGTGATGGCCGGACGTCAGGCGCAGGGCAGTTGGAACCTTGCGATGTTTGCCGGTGGGGACGGCAGCCTCGTGCACTCCATGGATACGAAGGAGCGCATCACGCACGCGCGGTTCACTGAGAACGGCCGATCGCTGGTCATCGCGAGTGCGACTGGCCAGGAAGCCCGGAAGGGCGGGATATGGCCGCCTTGGGGACGGCTGAAGAGTTACAACATCGAAGTCTAACGCACCTGGCGGAACCTGCTCTTCCGCGCCGTGAGCCTTCCCGTGTTTAGCCAGGGTGACTCTCTTCACTTCGCGCGTTTCAAAACCTCGCTGAATGGATTGTCGATCCCGATCTAAGTGTAGGTGTCTCCCTCCACGGTGATCTTGCACTTACGAGCTTCTTGATGAAGGGACCTGTGGTTTGATCGGCGTACTCTACGTTCTTCACGAGTTCGTCGCCGGCAAGCGTGTCGGTGCCGCCGTGGTGGGATAAGACCTCGCCCGTCTCTGCATCGCCCTGGGTGATAGGCCGTGTCGGCCGGTGGCAGAATTGAAGTCGCCCACCTGCGGCTGGAGGCTCACCGACTTCGCCGGTTTGCCAGCCAGGATCCACGTGCCACTAACGCCTTAAGCGAGGGGCGATCCTTCTGGGGTTGGCGCCGTTCGGGGAGAGAACCCAGGGTTAAGCGCTCCTCCGTCGCGCCAACCTTGGGCTGGCTGATGCAACGCCCTCCGCGTTGGCGCCCAAGAGTGCATGACACGCTCTGGAGCGCTGCTCGGGTTTGGGCTTGCGGCAGAACCACCTAAAAGATCCAGCCGGATTCGAGAACTAGACCTCGGGGTATTTCCAAGGAGAGCGGTAGGGGCGCTGCAGGAGTTCGTTGGCTTTGGGATCGTTGATGATTGTCTCCTTATCGCCGTCCCATTCGATGCTGCGGCCCACACGCCAGGAGATCATGCCGAGGAGCGGGAGAACGGAGGAACGATGGGCATTATCGATGCTCGCGACGGCAGGGCGCTTTTGTTCGATGGCGTTCAGAAAGTCAGCCCAAAGGAGAGTAAGGTTGTGACCGTCCGGTTCCTGAAGTCCGGACTTTTCGCGGACTTGCGCGTCGCGATCGTTGCTTGGGTAAAAGGTCCAGCCATCGCGCCAGCCGATGTGGAGGACGCCTTTGGTCCCGTAGAAGTAAGCGCCAATCGCATGCTTCTCCGAAGCGTTGCCTGCGAATTTGCGGTGTTCCCAAACGCAGGTGAACTTTTCAAACTCGTAGGTGGCTACCTGATGGTCGGGAGCGTCAGTCGTTTGCTCCTTCTCGTTAAGGACGGGGGTTCCGGAAATCGGCCGTCCTCCAGTGCAGAAAATGCGCTTGGGATACTTCTCTTCGGTCCACCAAAGCACCTGATCGAGCCAATGAACGCCCCAATCGCCAAGGGTTCCATTGGCGTAGTCGAGGAAGTTGCGCCAGCCGCCGGGATGGAGCTTGCCGTTGAACGGCCGCACCGGCGCCGGACCGCACCATTGGTTCCAATCCATCGAGTTGGGCGGTTCGCTGTTGGGCCGCGGATTCTCGCGTCCGCCGCCGCTGTGTGCAAAAAGCCGGACCATGCCGACGTCACCAACCTTGCCTGACCTCAGGAAATCCATCCCGCTGACGTGGTGCGGCCCGATGCGGCGATGAAGCCCGACTTGCACAACGCGACCGGAGTCCCGCGCGGCTTTGAACATTGCCCGGCTCTCATTGACGGTGTGTCCGGTCGGCTTTTCCACAAAGACGTGCGCGCCCGCCTTGAGCGCATCGATTGTCTGCAGCGCGTGCCAATGATCGGGCGTCGCAATGATGACGATGTCTGGCTTCTCCTTCTCCAGAAGCTCGCGATGATCCCGATAGGTCTTCGGTGAATCGCCGCTCCAGGTATTGACCTGGTCCGCGGCGATTTCCAGGACGTTCGCGTCCACATCACAAAGAGCGGTAATCTGGCAGCGCCTGGACGCGGCTGCTTCCTGCAGGATATTCTTGCCCCACCAGCCGCAGCCGATAAGTGCGGTGCGATATCTCGCCGGATTGCTCTGACCAAGAAGATAGGGAGCGCCTGCCAGGAAAAGGCCCGTTGATTGGAGAAAGACTCGGCGTTTCATGTTAGTTCTTGCGGAGATCGACCGCGACCAAGTCACCGCGAGAGTTCCGGCAATAGGCCAATCCATTGGCAAGCACCGGAGCAGTCCAGCACTTGCCGCCGAGCACCTGCGCGCGGGCGGTAGGTTTGAAGCCTTCGGGCGAGACCGGGGCGATCATCAGTTCTCCGCTCGCGGCGAGGGCGATGATCTTTCCATCGGCGACGATGATCCCGCCCGTGCCAAAGCCCGGCTCTGCCCAGGCTTCTTTGCCTGTTTCGATTTCGAGGCATTTCAGTTCTGCCCGGCCGGTCGTGTCGCCATCGACGCCGTAGAGATGTTTACCGACAAGCACGGCTCCATTTAGCTGAGTGCGAAGAACCCGGTTCTTCCAGATGACCTCGGGTTCGGCGTCGGAAGTGGCGGGGATTTTGAAAAGCGCGGCACCTTTGCCATAGCCGGATGAAACGAAGGCTTTGTCTTCATATGGAATCGGGTCGGCAGCGTTGACTCCATATTGGGTGAGCCACTTGAAGCGCCATTTCTCCTTGCCCGTTTCCGGCTCGACCGAGAAGTAAGCTTCTCCGTTGGCAAACCAGAGTTCGACTTTCTCACCGCGAGTGACGGGAAGCGGTGTGTTGTAACCAGCATCTCCGTCGCCAGACTTCCACACGTCCTTGCCGGTCGCTGCCTCCAAGGCCATGCCGGCGTCGCCCACGTTGAGGATCAGCAGATTCTTGTAAAGGGTGGGCGCTCCGCTAAAGCCCCAACTCGGAACGCGTGCTTGGGTTTCCTTGACGATCTGGCGACTCCAGATGATTTCGCCCGAGTTCGCATTGTAACAGTAAAGATCGCCCCAGCGGCTTAGCCAAAAAAGGCGATCCCCTGCCAGTGTCGGAGAGCCTGTAGTCCCACCTTCGAAGAACTTATCGCCGAGTTCGGAAGGATAACTGTGTTTCCAAAGTTCCTTTCCGCTCAAGGCGTCGAAACAGAAGACGGTGTCCGAGCCATTGGCGTGTCCCGCGGTGTAAGCCTTGCCCTTGCCTACGACTACTGAAGAGAAGCCAAGACCAACGGTCGCCTTCCAGGCGATCGGCGGCCCAGAATTCGGAAATTGGTCAATCCAGCCTTGTTCCTGGGAAACGCCATCACGGTTCGGTCCGCGCCATTGCGGCCAGTCATCCGCACGGGAGAAGACGGTGAGGGAAGCAAGGACCGTGAGAATGGAAATCAGCGTTCTCGACCTGACTGGGAGAGGAAAGGGGTAGGGATTCATCAGCATCGGGCGTCAGGAAGCTGAACTTTTGTAGCACTGAGCATCAAGCGATGATTTCCTCGATCGCTGGGACGCTCGGACAGTTCACGTCGAAAGCCTACCAAACGGCAAACGCAGGAAACCGCTCTCGGAATTGCCGCCGCGGGTTTGACGAACCTAATTCAACTGAACGCGAAACCCAATACTGCACGGCTGCACTGCCGTTGGTCGACGGCGACCTGAATGTGACCGTGCTGTAATCCCGTTGGCCTATTCTAATCGCGGGTCCTTCGGACGACGCGACGCAGGGAATTGACCGCCTCGCAGCGACCTCGATAGGTTCGTGCGAATGGAGCTTTCCTCTTTCCGCGTCGGGCTCCACGTGGCTGCACTGCTCGCGGCGGTTCTCCAGATGACCGATGCGCAGGCCGCGGAGCCAGGTTCTCCCGGACGCGCGCCGCTTTACCATGAGGCGCTCCGCCCGCAGTTCCATTTCACGGCGAGGTATTGGAACGATTACAGACTCCACCCGCCCAACCATCATGAGGGTTGGATGAACGACATCAACGGCCTCGTTTATCATGAAGGTGAGTATCACTTCTTTGCCCAACGCTGGTGGTCCGCCTGGCTGCATGCGGTTAGCACCGACCTAATCCATTGGGAGGAGCTCCCGCCGGCGTTTGGCAAAGGTGGAAAGTTTGGCGGCACGCAGTCGGGAGGCGGCGTGGTCGATCATCGCAATCGCTCCGGCCTGGGGGACGGCAAGACTCCGCCGATCATCGCGTTCTGGAGCAGCACGGATAATCTGAACCAGTGCATCTCCTACAGCAGGGACAAGGGACGCACCTGGACCAAGTACGAAAAGAACCCGGTGCTGGTTCATCCCTTCCGCGATCCGAAGGTTTTCTGGCACGAGCCTACCCAGCGCTGGATCACGATTCTTTATGGGCCGTCGGACGACACGGCGGCCCCGCCAAGGTACGGATTCAACGGTGAGTCCAACGACGCGCACGACCTGCAGGAATGGAAGCCGGGTGAGTGGAATAGTTCGGTGGTCCGCCTCTTTCCAGATGGCCGGGTCGCGGTGGCCGACCAGGCGAACCGGAGCGTCGGCCAGATCAATATTGAGCGACAGAACCTGGGTGCCGGTTCCTTTCAAGTTGGGGCCAAAGCTGATGGCTCCGAATTCCTGAATGGCGAGATCGCCTCCGTAATGGTTTACGACCGCCCGCTTAGCGACGAAGAAACCAGCACTCTCGTCGGAAGCCTAAAGGATGGGCACAACTCTGCGTTTCCGAAAGAGGGGTTGGTTCTCCATCTCGAGGCTTCACGCGCTACCGCGGGTGCTGAGGGGAAGGTCGCGCATTGGCAGGATCTTTCGGCCAAGGCCCACGATGTGAAGCAATCCGATCCCGAGATGAGACCAATGTTGGTCCTCCCCAAGGATTCGGCCGACCGCGCTGCGGTTCAGTTTTCTGGTGCGCAAACGCTCCGCGGATCGGCGGTGCTGGCCGAGGGTGATGACAGCTTCACGATCGCCGCGCTCTGGCGGCGTCGGCAGCTGGGCGGCTCGGAAGTGATTTGCGAGCAGAACTCCACCACGAAAACCGCCGGTCGTCGCGGTGCCCTGCTCGCGGCGGGCGAAGGCGTCCGCCAGAACTGCTACTTTCTCTTTTCCTCCACCAACCTGCTGGAGTGGACGAAGCTCCCCGGCAGTATTCCCAATTCCTTCGAGTGTCCGGACATGTTCGAGTTGCCGATCCAAGGCGCGGGCGGCGACAGCAAATGGGTGATCATCGACGGCAACGGCGACTACATCATCGGTGCTTTCGACGGCACGAAATTCACGCCCGAGACCGAAAAGAGAAAGGGCGACTACGGGCGGAATTTCTACGCGACGATGACCTTTGAAAACATGCCAGCCTCGGATCCGCGGCGCATCCAGATCGCATGGATGCGCGGCTGGGACGACTATCCGAAAAACATGCCCTTCAACCAGCAGGCGAGCTTTCCCTGCGAATTGACGCTCCACAAGTTGCCGACGGGGCTCACGCTTTGCCGGACGCCCATCCGGGAGATTGCGACGCTTCACGACGGCGCTGGCTTTGTAAGTCGGGATCAGGTCCTGAAGCCGGGCAGCAACCCGCTGGCGGAAATAATCGGCGAGTTCTTCGACATCCGAGTCGTTCTCGATGTATCGCGCTCCACCTGCGACGAGCTCACTCTGCATGCTCGCGGCAGCGAAGTCCGCTACGATCTCAGGCGCGGGATCCTTCACTCCCATGGCAGCGAGGCTCCCCTCGCTCCGCAGGCTGGCGAGATCGAAATCCGCGTGCTCGTGGACCGGCTCTCGATCGAGACGTTCGGCAATCAGGGCACCGTTTCCATCACGAATGTCGCCCTGCAAAACCAAGCCTCACCACACCTTGGACTTACCGCCAGCCGAGGTGATGCGGTGCTCAAGAGCGTCGAGGTCCACCCGTTGCGCTCGATTTGGAAACAGCCGCGGGAGGTCCGTCGGTGACGGCGGCGCCGTCCGCATTTCGAGGCACGGGATGTGCGGCATCCGGTGGCATGGACTGGCTTCAGCACTCACACAAAAATGCTCGGATTCTGATTATCGACGACCGGGAGGCGAGCGCCCTCGGACTCGCCCAGATCGTGGAGAGAGCTGGATATGCAGTCTGCCTCACGTTTACGGATCCGGCACTGGCCGTTGAGCGGTTCGCGAAGATCAGCCCGGACCTTGTCTTGCTCGATCTCCACATGGAGCCTCTCTCCGGCATCGATGTGCTTCGGCAGATCAATGCTCAATTCGCGCCGCGCTCCCGGCCGCCAGTCCTGGTATTGACCGCCGACACCACGCCCGAGGCCAAACGTGAGGCCCTGGGCGCGGGCGCGACCGACTTTTTATCCAAGCCACTCGATACGACTGAAGTGCTGTTGCGGATCGCACACCTGCTCGAAGCTCGGTCGCTCTACCAGCAGTGCCGGGTTTACAGCGAAGGACTTGAGCGGCTGGTGGAACAACGCACGGCAGACCTGCAAAAGCAGACGCGGGATCTGGAACAAACACTCAGTGAGCTGCGCGAGACGCAGCACCAAGTCATTCAACAGGAACGGCTGCGCGCCTTGGGGACGATGGCGAGCGGGATCGCACATGATCTTAACAACGGCCTGTCTTTGATCCTTGGCTATGGAGACATGCTGCTCAGGGACCGGAGCAAATTCCCGCCAGACTCGAAAGAAGCGCGTTACGTCGAGGAGATGGTCAATGCGGGGCTCGATAACGCGCAGATGGTGAAGCGCCTTCGGGAATTCTATCGACCTTGTGCGGAACGCGAAGACCGTCAGGCGGTGGATCTGAATCAAGTGGTTGAACAGGCGGTGTCGCTTACCGCGCCCCGCTGGCAAGCTGAGGCGGAGGCGGACGGAGTGACCGTTCGAATCAAGAAGGATTTCGGTAAATTGCCCGTGATTGCAGCTGCGCCTGCAGAGCTGCGTGAGGTGCTGACGAACTTCATCTTCAATGCCGTGGAGGCGATGCCACGAGGCGGACGCATCGAATTCAAGACGCGGCAGAAGCGCGGCTGGGTTTGCCTGGAAGTCTCGGACACAGGAAAGGGAATGACGGAAGAAACGCGCCGCCGATGCCTGGAGCCGTTTTACACCACCAAGGGAGACGGCGGGTCAGGGCTGGGACTGGCGATGAGCTACGGAATCATTCGCCGACATGGCGGAACAATCACCGTCGAGAGCCGCTTGAATAAGGGTAGCACCTTCACCATTCACCTGCCGGTGCCGAACGAGCCGATCGAGCCGGTGTTCAGCGGCCTGGAGCCCGCCGTGCGCTCCTTGCGGGTGCTGGTTGTGGACGATCACGCTGGGATTCGCGAGATTGTCAGCGCCTACCTCACCGAGGATCAGCACACCGTGGAGACAGCCTGTGGAGCGCGGGAAGCGATGGAGAAATTCCAGGAGGCGAAGTTCGATCTCGTGATCACCGATCAGGCGATGCCGGACATCAACGGGAACGAGCTCGCCGCCAGCATCAAGCGCATCGCACCGATGGAACCGGTGATCATGCTCACCGGTTTCGCGGACCTTTTGCGGGAGACGGGACAGCGCTCGCGGAACGTCGATCTGGTGCTGAACAAGCCTGCGCGACGAGAGGATTTGCGTCAGGCGATTCGTGACGTGATGCACTGCAATTGAAGGGGTCGCAGCATTCTTTCACCGTGACGCGAAAGAACTCGGCCTCAGCCGGAACAGTAGGCGTGAGACACTCTCGGGATCTCACGAGCAAGCGCCGCGCGTGACGCCCTTTGCGGCCTTGGAGCCTGTCATGAACTTCGAGACGGGAACGCCGAAGGCGTTCGAATGCTTCAGCCCAGGGTTGCAAGGGACGAGCTACCCTGGGAACAGCGTGCGAAAAGCGCTCAACCCTGCAGGGGTTGCATCTCTGGACGGGGATCGTTCAATTCAACCCCTGTGGGGTTGGCGCCCTTCGGGGAGAGAACCCAGGGTAAGCGCTCCT
Organism: Chthoniobacter sp.; assembly: GCA_028293645.1. GTDB lineage: Bacteria > Verrucomicrobiota > Verrucomicrobiia > Chthoniobacterales > Chthoniobacteraceae > Chthoniobacter. The sequence goes on along the minus strand of JAQGOK010000181.1, from coordinate 4,840 downwards.
CGGTCGCGCCGACCCCTGGGCTGGTTGATGCAACGCCCTCCGGCGTGGCGCCCAGGAGTGCATGACACGCTCCAGCCGTATGGGATCGACAGTGACGCCGTTCGATGGTGAAAACTAGCGCGTCCGGTATGACCGAGTTCCATTGGCAAGAAGCGAAGATCCTCATCATCGATGATCATCAGGAGAACGTGCGATTGCTGGAACGGGTGCTGGAGATCGTCGGGATACTTGATTGCAAAGGCATCACGGATTCCCGAGAGGCCATGCAGGCGTTCAGAGACTTCGAGCCCGACCTGATCCTGCTCGACCTGTCGATGCCACATTTGAACGGGTTCCAAATTCTGGAGCTGCTCACGGCTGCGATCCCGGCAGATTCCTACCTGCCAATCCTGATACTGACTGCCGATGCGACCGAGCCCACCAAGCGACAGGCATTGTCCTCCGGCGCACGCGACTTCATCACGAAGCCTTTCAACAATGCGGAGGTAATCCTTCGCGTTAAGAACCTTCTCGAAACGCGCCGCCTCCATCTTCAATTACGAGAACACAACGAATCCCTGGAGGCCGCGGTGAGCCAGCGGACGATCGAGTTGGAAAAGGCAGTCGCAGACCTGCAAGCCGCGCAACAACATACCATTCAGCAGGAACGGCTGCGCGCACTTGGCACCATGGCCAGCGGGGTCGCGCACGATTTCAATAACTCCCTCTCGATCATCGTTGGGTTTGGTGAATTCGTGCTCCGCGATTGCGAGCGCTACGACGTGATGAAAAACGCAGCAGAGCAAATGCGAATGGTGCTCATTGCCGCGGAGGATGCGTCGAAAATCGTCAACCGTTTGAAGGAGTTCAACCGGCCTGAGGATGGTGAACTGCGACAGTCAGTCGATCTGGCAGGTCTGGTGGAGAAGGCGCTCAGGCTCACGAAGCCGCGATGGGAAACTCAGGCGATGGGGCGCGGCATCACCATTCGTCCGCGACTCGAGCTGGCACGCACCCCGGTGATCGATGGAGATCCATCCGAATTGCGCGAACTCATGACCAATCTGATCTTCAACGCAGTGGACGCGATGCCCGAAGGTGGGATCCTTACGTGTCGCACGCGCCTGGAGGGCGAGTTAATCCTGCTTCAGGTCAGCGACACAGGCATCGGGATGTCGGAAGAAGTGCGGCAGCGCTGTCTGGAGCCCTTCTTCACCACCAAAGGCGAGGGCGGCACCGGCCTGGGTCTCGCCATGGTCTATGGCATCGTCCAGAGACATCGTGGAACGATGGACATTCAGAGCGTTCCCGGAGGCGGCACGACGTTCAGCTTTCGTTTCCCGGCGGGTGCTCCCACTGCTCCAGGAGCAGAGTCAGTCGATATCGGAGTCGAGCAATCACTCCGGATCCTGGTCGTTGATGATCAGAAAGTAATCCGCGAAATCCTGGTTGAGTATCTTTCCGCCGATCTCCATGTGGTCGAGACCGCGAGTAACGGTGCGGAGGCGTTGGCGCAACTCGACGCAAATGTTTACGACATCGTGATCACGGATCAGGCGATGCCTGGCATGGCTGGCGATCAACTTGCCGCCACGCTCAAGAAGAAAGCTCCGCAAACGCGAACGATCCTACTCACCGGGTTCGGTGCGAGCGAAGGCGAACCAATGCGGGAGGGCATTGATCTCGTGATCGCCAAGCCTGTCTCTCAACGGACGCTTCGGCGGGCTCTCAGCAAGGTAATGAGAACTGGCTCTGCGTGAGCTTCTGGCACAAGCAGCAGCGGCGTGTTGAATCTGGGGGCAAGTCAGCCGTGCTCAATTTACCCGCAAGGCGATTACCGCCGAAGTGTTGCCGTGACCGGGAAGTGATCTGACGCTGTGCGACCCTCGCGATTCGGGTGCTCGATGGTCGCCGCGCTCACTTTCCAGTCGCGCGAGAGTGCGATCCAGTCGATGCGCGCGCCATTACCCGGCACCGCCAGGAACGGAGTCGTCGTGCCCTCATTCACCCCGCGTGTCGGATGCGCCACCCGGAGGCTGTCCACCACCGGTGATTCTTCGTTCCCGCGCAAACCGAACATCGCCTTGTAAGGCTCGCTCCCTTCTCCGGCATTGAAGTCGCCGGTGACGATCAGGGAACAATCCTTCCCCAGTTCCGGGAGCCGGTTCCGGATCAGTTTGGCTGACTCGAGCCGGGCCACCGGGCCCTTGTGATCAAAGTGCGTGTTGATCCACAGCACCGGCTTTCCTTCCTTTGCTTTGTCCTTCAGCCGCACCCACGTGGCCATGCGCGGCAGCGAAGTGTCCCAACCCATGCTGCCCGCCTCAGCCGGTGTCTCGCTCAGCCAGAAGTGCCCGCCGTCCAGCTTCTCAAATCGATCCTTCCGCCAGTAAACAGCCGTCGTCTCTCCCTTCTCTTTTCCATCTTCCCGGCCCGCTGCCAGCACCTCGTGCGTCGGTAGCGTCTCGGCCAGAAAGTCGCGCTGAAAACCGAGCGTCTCCTGAGTGCCGAGCAGGTCGGGATTCGCTGCCTTGATCGTCTCCGCGAGGAAGTCTTTCCGTTTATCCCAATGGTTCTCGCCGTCTTTGGCGGTGCCGTAGCGGATGTTGTAGCTCATCACCTTGATGTCGCTTGCGGAATCAGGATCCGCCGCGCTGAGGAACGAGGTGTCAAAAACGGCCCAAACGGCCGCGAGGAGGAGGTTTCGGAATAAGGTCATATTCTTGGGGTGCTACCCTTGTGCGCTGCCCGCCAACCAAAGACCAGCCCGCGCAGGGTTAGGTAAACCCTGGAGGCCGTCGAAGACCGGCCGGCTGAATTTCCGATAGCCTCACTTCGATATGAAACGGGGCTCCCCCAGCTGGGACGACTCAGCTCCGCCGGCGTTCTCAAGCATCAACAACCCGCGGCAGACGAACCGAAAAGACCGTCTCCGCCGCGTTGGAATGCAGCTCCACTTCCCCGCCATGGGCGCGGGTGATCTCGCGCACGATGTACAGGCCGAGTCCGAGTCCATGGCCATTTGCGCGGTTGCTCGGCAAACTGCCTCGCTGCAGCGGATCGAAGAGGCGCTCGGCCATCGCAGGTTCGATCGCCGGCCCGACGTTGCGCACTTCCAAACTCACCCCGTTATCATCCCCGTGCACCACCACGCGGACCGGCTCTTCACCTGATCCGTAGGCGCTCGCATTCGAGAGGAGATTGCGGAGCACTTGCTGCAGGCGCGGACCATCCCAGCGGCCCTGGAGATTGCCACGCACCGTCAGATCCACCTTACTCTGCGGATGCGCCGCCCGGTGCTGTTTCAGCTCATCGGCAAAGAGCGTTCCGAGATCCACGGTTTCCACTTCGATGTTGATCCCCAGGCCCAGCTTCGTGCGGTTGAAATCGACCAGGTCATCCAGCAGCGCCTTGATCGAAGCGCCGCTGCGGATCAGACATTCCGCCGCCTCGGAGACTTCCTCCCCGGCGTTCAGGGTCGCCAGATCCGCGGCCGTCATCACGATCGCATTCAGCGGATTGCGCATGTCATGCCCCAGCATCCCCAGCAACAGATCGCGCGACCGATCGACCTGCGCGCTGAAAAAGCTGACCGACTCCGCGAGCGCTTGATCGATCGCTTCATTGAAGCGGATCACGTCTTGCAGGCTCTCCGGACCGAGCTCGCGGTTTTCCCCCCAGAGGCGCAGCACACTTGCCCGCAACGCGCGGTATTCCGCGGCCAGTTGATTGATGTCCATGCCGCTTTGTGCCCGCAGCACCGCATGAGTCTGCGCTGCCGTCTCTGGCGCGTTTGCCTGGCGGGGCGCCCGGCCCATGGACTTTTCGGATTGTTCGTTAGCCGTCTGCACCGTGGACAAATCCGCCGCCACGGCGTGGAGAATGTCGCTGGCGTGATCACGCAGAGCCCGCGGCGTCATCTGAGTCTTCGCCGGATACAGCGACTTCGCGAACGCCTCCCAATCCACGAGGATCGCCTCCATAGCCGTAACGATGAATTCACCGAGCCGCATGAACGCGGACCTTAAGGCGGCGTCTTACCGGGTCAAGGGCGGCCAGTGAATCGCAATGGCTGTTCGGCGTCGGCCCAGGAGTGCATGACAGGCTCTAGCGGACATCCAGCAAGCCATCACCCCGCAGCGTTCCCGGAATATCTCGCGTGCCCCTCCGCGCCCTTCCGAATGCGTCCGGATGTTGGAGAAGCGCGCCGGATCGCATAGGAGTCCGCTCACCAATGAGCCGTCACCACGTTCCCGCTACCTTGCATTCGCCTTCGCTGGCGCGTGCGATCAAGGACCACGTCCTTCTTCTCTTCAGCTTACTCGGCATCATGTGGGCGATTGAGATCGTGGATCTGCTGCCCTTCTTTCAGTCGGATTACTACGGCATCCACCCACGCTCCATGTCCGGTTTGCCGGGCATCGTCCTGGCCCCGTTTCTCCACGCCGGCTTTCGGCACTTGATCGTTAACTCTCTGCCCTTTGTCGTTCTTGGCGGTATCGTGCTGCTGGGCGGCCCGAGGGTGTTCTGGAGGGTGACAGCGTTCGTCACGCTGGTCGGGGGCCTCGGCGTTTGGCTGTTCGCTGGCAGCTGGAGCAATCACATCGGGGCGAGCGGTCTCATTTTCGGATACCTCGGCTTTATCCTGGCTCGGGGCTGCTTCGAGAGATCGCTGCCGTGGATGTTGATCGGGTGCGCCATCCTCGTGGGTTACGGCGGGTTGCTCCTCGGAGTGCTGCCCTTGAATGCCGGAGTATCCTGGCAGGGACATCTCTTTGGACTGCTCGCGGGCATCGCCGCGGCGCGACTCATGTTCCCCAGAGGCAGAACCATGCTGCGCTAGAGCGTGTCATGCACTCCT
>JAQGOK010000135.1 GCA_028293645.1 Chthoniobacter sp. | reverse complement strand
CCGCTGTGCTGGTGTTTTTCCTGGGGGTAAAGACCACGCGGACGCCTTGGCTCGCGTTCGCTGTTGCCCTCGTCACCGTGTTGATCCCCGGTTCGACGTTTAAGAACTACATTCCGCTGCTGGCGGTCGCGAACACGCTTTGCCTGCTGCACGTCGCGCTGGCGCCAGCCACAGGGCGAAGCTGGATCTGGAAGACGGCGCTCGGCGCGGTGGTGCTCGGGCTCAGCTTTTTGATTCGTATCGATATCGGGCTGCTCCTGGCCGCGCTTTGGCTGGGATTCTGCGTGCTTCGCGTGGGTCTCGGCGAGGGGCCCTGGAAACAACGTCTGCTCCAGTCCGGAGTGATGATTGCGCTCCTCTGCGGCATTGTGTCGGCCGTGCATCTACCGTTTTGGCTGGATGCAAAACGGCGCGGCTTTGACCGGGAGTTCGCCGGGCAATATGCCGAGAAATGGCGGACCATACACCATCCGGTGACACGTTTGCTGATGCCGAGGAAGGTCGCCGCGGCACCGCCCCGTGCCGCTCCGCACAAGATCGCCGCTCAATCTGTCGCTTCGAGTCCCAGTGTGGCTGGAGATAAAAAAGCGCTACAACGCACAGAGCTGCGAGAGATGACGAAAGGCGGTCAGAACATTGGCGCCGATTTCCTTTTCCTGACCTATGCGCCGGTAGTCGGCGCGGTGACGCTGATCCTCATGGGCCTGGCGTGGCTGTTCCAAGAGTCGCGCAGCGGAACTGGCGTGCGCGCCCAACGTGGTTTTCTGGCTGTCCTCGTTCTGATCGTGGGCGCGCTCAGCACCTTCCCGCAGTTCTTTTTCTTCCGTCCCGATCTGCCGCATCTTTCCGAATTCATGCCCGGCTATTTGGCTGCAGCCGTGGCGGCGCTTGGGATTCTCTGGTCACCGGAAAAGCGGTGGCGGCAATGGCCGGCCGTCGCCGCGCTGCTGCTGCTCGTGCATGTCGCGGGGTATGTGGCCCTGGTGCTGCCCGAGCGCTGGGCCGGCACTTGGGCGGCCCGCAAAAAGCGGACCAAGCTCTTCACGGCCGAGAATGGAGTGAACGTCTATGTTTCCTCGCGTGAACTCGCCGGCCTCACCGCGATCCAGAAACTGCTTCGTGAGCATGCGCCGCAGCCGACGGACTACGTCGTTTGCTACCCTTATTCGCCTGGCATCAATCTTCTCGCCGATCGCCCCACCTACGAGCGCAACGTCTATGTCGATAACGCCATGCGCACCAGCCGCTGGGACGAAACTGCCATCGCCAATTTCGAGCGTTATCGCCCTGCCGCGATTGTCCTCAGCGATTGGGACATCAACGGGACGGATGCTTCACGCTTCAGCGTGTGGGCGGTAAAAACGAAAACCTGGATTCAGACGCACTACGTCTTCCAAGGCAGCTACATCACCGGCTCGGACGCGTTTGAAATCTACACGCGGCCGTAGCCCTCCCGCCCGCTACTGCCGCTCGTATTCGCCCTGCCCGATCTTCTTGTAGATCTTGAAGCCGGCCTTCTTCGCATCGACCACGGAGAGCTTCGTCTTCGTCGGAGCGTTGAAGTTTGAGAACGCTTTGCGCACCGGCTTCTTGCAAAGCGGGCACTCGGTGAGCGGCTCGCGATCCATCGGGCGCTTCAGCTCGAAACGGCCGCCACAGATCGTGCAGTCCCCGTCGCACACTTCATACTCGTAAGTCGGCATGTCGCAAAAATAGGCGTAGCTGCCGAGACTGTCCATCTGCGCCGTTCACCGCGCCAACCAGATGTGTGCTGGTCAGGTCCGCGAATTCAGCTCGGTTTGATACCAGCGCGCCGTTTCCGTGAACGCGGCCTCAAGTCCCAAGCCAGGCGCGAACCCGAGCTCTCGCTGGATCCTGGATGTATCAGCTCCGGAATGCTGGACATCGCCCGCCCGGGGCGGGCGGTGGATGGCCGGTCCCGGAGACGTGCCAGTGAGTTCCGCGACGGTGGCGGCAAGCCGGGTGTAAAGCTCGTCGAGCCTCATTGGAGCCCCGAGCGCCACGTTGTAAACGCCACCGAGCCGGCTGGCTGACGTCGCAGTTGCTGCGAGCAGATTTGCCTGCACCACATCAGCCACAGGACCGAAGTCTCGCGTGATGCTGCCGTCCCCGTGAATGACGCAGCTTTCGCCACGAAGCAGCGCGGTGATCCATTGTGGGATGACCGCGGCGTAACCTCCACGCGGATTTTGTCGTGGACCAAAGGGATTGAAATAGCGAAGGCCGATCGACTCAAAGGCGTAGTGCTCCAGGAACAGCCGCGCCTGAATCTCGTTCATCAGCTTCGACGCGCCGTAGGGCGAAAGTGGGCGGCCAATTTGTTCCTCCACTTTTGGGAGCCGTTCATCGTCGCCATAAACTGCGCTGGAACTCGCATAGACCACGCGGCGCACCCGGTTGTCCCGCGCGGCGACGAGCAGATTCAGCATGCCGGTCACATTCGCATCGTGGCAGCCGATCGGGTCCTCGATCGAGAGCGGCACGGAGACAAAGCCAGCATGATGCAGCACATAATCGACGTGCTGAGTCGCCTCGCGGCAGTAGCCGATATCGATCACCGTGCCGCGATGGAATAGAAACCGCGCCCACGCTTCCTCCCCCACCCGCCGCTGCACGTCGTTCAGGTTGAGGGGCGAACCCGTCGAGTAGTTGTCGAGCCCCACCACCGTCTGACCAAGCTGGAGCAGGGCTTCCAGCAGGTGCGAGCCGATGAAGCCTGCGACCCCGGTGATCAGCCACGTGCGCGGTTTCGAGCGGAGGTCGGCCTGGAGGCGCTGATAAGCAGTCATGCGGTGCCCGCACAAAGGCACAAACGCGCAAAGAATTGTCGAGGCTCGTGTGCAGCGGGATCCGAGCGCCTCACCGCTCGCGACGTGCGGCCCCCGTGAGCACGGCCGCGTACTGATCGACGATGCGTGCCAGGTCGAAGGTGCGCGCCTTCTCCCAACTCGCCTGCTTCATGGCAAAGAGCGTGGTATCGCTCTCGATCAGCGACTGCAGCTTTCGCACGAACGCGTCCACCGGTCCCTCGATTGGTGCCAGGTATCCATTCACTCCGTGCTCCACCACGTCGAGCATGCCGGGAATATCGCTTGCGACGATCGCCACGCCATGAGCCAGCGCTTCGATCGCGGCCACGGGCATTCCCTCGCTCAGAGAAGGCATGCAAAGGATGTCGGCGTCTGCGAGGAAACGCTGCACCGCCTCGGGGTCGAGCCAGCCCGTGCAAGTCACGCGATCGCCGAGCATCCGATGCGCAATCCGAGCCTGAACTTTGTCCCTAAGCGGTCCGTCGCCGATCATCGTCAAATGCCACGACACTCCTCGTAGTTCAGCCAGTGCATCGATCAGGAACACTGGGTTTTTCTGTGCATTGAAGCGCCCGATGAAGAGGAGCTGGCGAATCCGATCGGACTCGCGCGGGACGGGCGGAGCTTGATGGTGCTCGATGCCGTTGAGGATGCGGGTGACCGTCCGACCGTAAGCTCGTTCGGCAAGCTCCTGGACAAACGAGCTCACCGCCGTCGCCGCTGCCGCGTCCCTCCAAATGCGGCGGGCAAATGGATCAATGAACTTGAAGAGTCGATCGGTCTGCTCCGG
>JAQGOK010000132.1 GCA_028293645.1 Chthoniobacter sp. | reverse complement strand
AACCGCACGCTCAGCAATGGGGCGACTTTGCCGTGGCAGGCACCCTGGCATTTGCTTACTCAGTTTCGCGAACTCAGCCTCGGCATTTGCCGCGGAAATCACGCGCCAACTGCAGCCTGTGAAGCGCTCCTGGATGTGTGAAGCATCCCGACAACGGGATAATGTTTGGAGTGTGCCGGGCCACCATCGTTTCCCGGCATGAATGCTTTCTAGCGCAAGCGCACTGGGAGAATGACGCCCACGACAGCTACAAGCGCGCACTTTACCGTGCTGTAACACCGAAGTTTGGATGAAGGGCACTACCTCTGGCCTCAGCGCAGTTTGCGGCGAGCGACGCCGCATCGGATCAACTGGATGGTGACGCAGCTGGTCCACATCGGCGTCCCGACTTTTTTCAAAGGCCGCCCGCGAGGCGGCCACACTCATTAGACCGGCACTTTGGGCATCGGACATCGGATTTCTAAGAAGTCGTCGGTCGCGCTACACCGGTGCCGGACTATATCCGCGGCGTGGCCTGTGTTTTCCGATTACGCCGGTGCTGCGAGGGTGCCGCGTTTCATCTCGGAGAGCAGGTGTTCGGCCTGGCGCCAGGCGAGCGCGAGGATGGTGTTGGTCGGGTTCTTATATGGATTGGAAACGAAGACGCCGCCGTCTGCGACGAGCACGTTCGGACAATCCCAGAGCTTCCCGAAGGAGTCCGTGACGCCGTCCTCGGCGCGGGCGCTCATCCGCGTGACGCCGATCTCGTGATTCACGCTGCCACCGGCGGTCATCACCTTGCGGGCGTCGGCTGGCGGAGGGTTGTGCGGTTTGCCGCCGGCTGCTTCGATCATCTCAACGAAGGTCTTTTGCATGTGCGCGACTTGCGCCACTTCGTGATCGCTCCACTCGAAGTGGAAGCGCGGCACGGGAATGCCCCAGCGATCCTTTCGCTCCGGATCGAGTTCCATGAAGCTGCGCTCGTTCGGGATCATCTCGCCGCGAGCGTGAAGATCGATGAACGTGCCGAAATACCGGCGCGCTTCGGCCTTCAGCTTCGCGCCATAAAACTCGCCGATCTGCGCCGGCGTCGCCGTGCTCATGTTCGGCATCTGCCGTCCGCCGCCCCACGCCATGTAGTAGCCGCGCGGCGCGCCCATCGCCTTCGCGGTCCGGGCCTGTGCTTCGGAGAAGGGCGCGTAAAGGTGCATCGAGCTGGTGCCGTCTTCGTTGTGCAACGGCATGTTTTCGAGCGCCGGGATCTGGCCACCGAGATTCGAGCCGGTCGAGTCGGTGAGCCAACGCCCGAGGTGCCCGCTGCCGTTTCCGAGCCCTTGCGGGAAACGCGCAGATCGCGAGTTCAGCAGAATGCGCCCGCTTTCGCAGGCGCTCGCGCCGAGGATCACCGCCCGCGCGGCGACGTGCTCTTCCTTGCCGGTTTGTTTGTCGATGAAATGCACGCCAGTCGCGCGGCCTTGCGCATCGATCGTTACCTCGCGGGCCATCGCGTCGGTGATGATGTCGAGATTGCCTGTCTCGATCGCCGGCGGAATGAGCACGGTGGTGCTTTGGAAGTTCGCCTTGATCGAGCAGCCGCGCCCGCACGGCGTCGCATAGAAACACGGAGCGCGGCCCGGCAGCGGCTTTGTGAGGATGGCCATGCGCGAAGCGATCACCGGAATGCCGAGCTTCTTTCCGCCGCGTTGGAGCAGGAGCTCGTAAGCGCGTGGGGTCGGCGGCGGTTGGAAATGCGGGCTGTCGGGATCGTTGGGCAGGTTCTCGACTGATCCGTAGAGGCCGGTGAACTCGTCCACTTTGTCATACCACGGCGCGACGTCTTCGTAGGAGATCGGCCAGTCGAAGCCGAGCCCGTCGGTGGAGCGCGGCTTGAAGTCGCGCGGTCCCATCCGGAGATGCACGCGCCCGTAATGATTTGTTCTGCCGCCGAGCATCCGTGCGCGCCACCACATGAAATTCTGCCCTGTTTTCAGGCGGTTCTGCACGGTGCCCTCAGCCCAGGAGGCGCCGTCGTTTTGCACCACGTACGGCTCACCGGGCACGGTCCAGCCGCCGATGGTCGCGTCGTAGAAACCGTTCGGCTTTTCGGGCGTGGAAACTCCGCGCAACGGCGCATCGGCCTGGCTCTGAAACATCGGCGTTTCCGAGCCAGGATCGTAGTTGCGGCCCGCTTCGAGCATCAGCACTTTTGCGCCGGCTTTCGCGAGGACGTAGGCAGCCATGCCGCCGGCCGCGCCGCTGCCGATCACGACGGCATCATAGCGTTCGGCCCGAGTTTTGGAGGTGGAAAGGAAGGCCATCGCGGGTGGATTATGCGAGGCCGGCGTGCGCGAGCGCCTCGGGTGGCGGACCGGGGAAATCCACCAGCGGCACATTGCCGGTGTAACCGATCGCGGCCCAGCCCTCGCGCGTCGTGTAGTAGCCGCCCGCGACGCGATCGCGCATGAGCTTGAAAAAAGCGCGCCCCTGCTTCCGCGCGTCCGTCCCCTCGGTGACGATCGCTTCGAGGATTTCACTTTGCTGCGCACCGGCAGAGTCGGCGAATCCTTTGCCGAAGCGGGTTTGCGCCTCACGCTCCAACCAGACAATCCCGGTGCGGATGATCGCGCGATCCTTCACCTGTTGCTCGTAAGGCGCGCTCACCCATTCGTCGATGAAGTCCGGCACGCCGACGGCGCTGGCTGCCGGTCCGAATTCGTCCGCAGGAATAATCAGGTCGCATAGCGCAGTGACGGTCCGCTTCTCGGCATCGGTGAGCAGGCGCGGCCATGGGATTTCCTTCTTCAGCAGGTTTGGATCGAATCCGATGCCCGGCGGGTTCAGCTCCGCGGCAAAACCGCGGAGGTTCAACGTGGAGGCGAGTGCCGTCACTGCGAGGATTTGCTGAATCGCTTCCCGCCGGGAGAGCGAGCGCGGAACGGAAACGGTCGGGAGAGAAGCGTTCATGAGCAGGCGGGAATCAGCGGGATTCGGAGGCGGCGGATCGCCGCGGTTCGTCGGTCAAAAGCGCGGCCAGCGGGGAGTCACGGAGCTGCCGGAGGCCATCGGCGACGCACGTGGCGTTGAACTCCGCGCCCGCTTTGGAAGTGTGCGTGTGGTCTGCTGGCGTGAAAAGCGGCTGCACGTTCTCGCGCCCGAGCGCCTCGTAGCGGCGCGCGACGATCTCGTGCAGGTCGATGAATTGCGCGCCGCCCTGCTCCGCTGCCTCACGCGCCCAACGGACAAAATCCCCGGTCGAGCGGACGACCTTGCCGTCTTTCCAAATGTTTCGCGGGACCAGCGAGCAAACGATCGGTGTCGCGCCTTTTGCTTTTGCGTCGGCGATGTATCGGCGCAGATACCAGCCGTAGGAATGCACTGTCTCCGTCGCTCCGGATTCCTTGATCGTCACCTCACGAGCCTCGTCGCCGTTGCCTTTGATCGACGCACGCGCCTTTCCCTCGTCGAGCGGCCCGTTGTCGTTGTGGCCGAACTGCATCAGCACGAAATCGCCGGGCTTGATCTCGGCGAGCACCTTCGCCCAAAGCCCCTCGCGCAGGTACGAGCGGCTGCTGCGCCCGCCGAGCGCGCGGTTTTCCACTCGTATTTTCTCGCCGTCGAAAAGCTCGCGAAGGGGCGTTCCCCAACCGACTTGACCGCGCGTGTTGTTCTTCACGGTCGAGTCGCCGATGAGAAACAGAGTAGGTTTGCGCGGCTCCTCGGCGTGGCCGGTGACGAGCAGGACGAGGGCGAGAAGAACGAACTGCAGCGCGGTGCGGATGGAGAGAACTCGATTCATTGCGTGGGGGGTGATCACGAGGACGCGGGGGTGGACCCGATTAGCTCATAGCACAAGCCGCTCGTGATGGAACCTACGAGGCGGCCATCACGGTTTTGCAGAGGCGACTACTTCGTGAACTCGATCCACCCGAAGCGGCCAGGCACGTGGAAGAGCGGCACACCGGTGGGGGACCAGGCGCTCAGCTCGCGCGGCTGGCCAGCGGGTCGATCGATCCGGCAGAAATTCACGCGCCACTTTGCGCCGGCCTTCGGCGGCTCAGCAATGAGGCTCCGAAATGGAATCGCCAGCTCCACCGCCCAACCGTCTGCGGTGCGGCGCACGTGCGTGCGCAGACCTTCGCAGTTCCACGCGACATTCTTCGCGTACCCGCTGCGGTTCTTGCGCAGGACCAGATCGAGCACCGCATTGAGCGGATTCACCTCGATCTCAAAGTAGCTTTCCGCATCGCCGGTTGGATCGATGAAGAGCTCCACCACCTCCTCCTCGTAGAGCAACGCATCCCGTTCGGTCATTGTCGCGCGCGGCTCGCTATCCGTGCAGACGAAGAGCACCCGCCATTCATCGGCGGTCCAGCCGAAGCGCACGGTGGTCGCCTGCTGCGGCCTGGCACCCGTGGCCGTGTCCACGAGCAGATGGGCCGGACAGTTGCGCCAGCCATCGCTGCTGGGATCCGCGTTCAGCGTCTTGTTGAACGACGCGGAACGACAAGCGGCCCGCGACTCTTTGAGATCGGCATGCGCCATTCCAAGCTGAGCTAAGATCAAACCTGCCGCGAGCCGCGCGATGAGCCACCTCATCCAACGGGTCATCGGCCGCGAGTCACCGCGAGCTTACAACGGAGACTTCATCCCCAGAATCAGGGCGACCGCTCCGAAAAAGACGAGGAGCGAAACGGCGCCGAACACGAGGATACCGGTCGCCTTGCCATCACGTTTCGACTTCTTCTTCTGGAAGGGCGACGCATTCGAAAAATCCGCCGGCCGAACGCTGGCTGCGGCCGGGACTGCGGCGACTTCCACTTCCTGCGGCATCGGCTGCGCATCCGCCGCGTTTTCCGATCCATAAAGCGTGGTGACGCTGCCGAAGCGGATCGTGTCGCCTTCCGTCAGTTTGTGGTCTTCGCCTTCCGAGACCTGCTGACCGTTGAGGCGCGTTCCATTCGTGGAACCGAGATCCTGGAGGATGTAATCAGTTCCCACCAACGTGAGCTGAGCGTGGTGGCTGGAAACTGATGCGTCATCAATCTGGAGGAGATTGTCCGAAACGCGGCCGATGGTGATCACATCTTCCGAGAGCTCATGCACGCTCTCAGGGCCGTCGGGGAGGGAAACAGTCAGCTTGGGCATGGCGCGGACGCTAACGACCCGTGGGATGGTCTTCAATCAGTTTGGCGAACTGGCTGAAGAAATAGCTGGCGTCGTTCGGGCCCGGCGACGCCTCGGGATGATATTGCACGCTGAAGATCGGCAGCTCCTTGTGCGCGAGGCCCTCCACGGTTTGATCGTTCAAATTGATGTGGGTGACTTCGACATTCGATGGCAACGAATCCGGATCCACGGCGAACCCGTGGTTTTGCGAAGTGATCGTGACCTTTCCAGTGCGCAGATCTTTGACCGGCTGATTGCCGCCGCGATGGCCGAACTTCAGCTTGAAGGTTTTCCCCCCGAGCGCATGCCCGAGCATTTGGTGCCCGAGGCAGATACCAAAGATCGGCGTTTTGCCGATCAAGCCGCGCAAACTTTCGTGCACATAGCTGAGGGCTTCCGGATCACCCGGGCCGTTGGAAAGGAACACGCCGTCGGGCTTCAGCGCGAGGACGTCCGCGGCCGGGGTATCCGCCGGAACCACGTGCACTTTGAACCCTTCCTGTCGAAGCCGGCGCAGCTGATTCAATTTAAGACCAAGGTCGTAAACGACGATGTGATGCTTGATCGGCGACAATTCGTCGAAGACCTCGCCGCTTTCGGTGACCTGGGTGGATGCGCCCTCGCCTTTGACGATCGTCCAGCGGCGGGAAAGGGTATCATTCGGATCCCACTCGTAGGCGGCGTTGGGGGTGACCTCTTTCACAAAGTCCGAGCCGCTCATCGGCGGAGCGTTGCGCGCGCGTTCGATCGCTTCTTCCACCGAGATGTCCTCAGTCGTGACGCAACCCTGCATCGCGCCGCGCGAGCGGAGATGCTTCGTGAGCGCCCGCGTATCGATCCCCTGCACGCCGGGAATGCTCCACTCGCGGAGGTAATCGTCGAGCGTGCCGCGTGACCGCCAGTTGCTGGGGATGGGACTCAGCTCCTCGATGACGAAGCCGCGCACGTGCGGCCCGGCACTTTCCTCGTCGAGCGGATTGACGCCGTAGTTGCCGATCTGCGGCGCGGTCATCGCGACGATTTGCCCGCGATACGACGGATCGGTCAGCACTTCCTGATAGCCGGTCATCGATGTGTTGAAACAGACCTCGCCGACCGCCGACGCGGTGGCGCCAAAGGCTTCACCGACAAAGGAACGTCCGTCTTCCAGGGCAAGAATCGCGCGCATGCGGCGGAAGATGCGTCATGCGACGGAGTCGATGAAGTGAAATGTGCGCGTTTGTTGTGAACGACGAGGTGCGCGTCAAACCCCTCCCCGGAACCGTGTCTTCCTGAGCGCAGCGACAGGAACTCTCCGACCGTGCTCCACCGCGCGCTTCGGAATGCCGGAGAGGTCCGTCGCTCGCTGAGGATGACACGCTCATTGGCGCACCCCGCGCGCTACCCCGCAGAAAAAGAAAAGGCGCTCCAGAGCGACTCAGCCGTCGCGTTTCTGGAGCGCCTTTAAGATTGCCCCGCTTATGCCGTCTGAGAGGAATCCCCGTTCCCCCAATTGGTCACGGGCGGACGACCTGGGACGGGCTTTGGTCTTCCAATGAAGGCATGACCGCAACACGCCCACCCCGGCCTCCTGAGTGTATATGTGATTACCGGTTCGGAGTATTCCCGTCGTTGGTCGGACACAGCAGGGCAAAGTGGCACGAGCCGTGACGCACCACATCGGGTCCGCCACCTCGCTGAAATCTTGGAAAGAACTACTCGCGAAGCGCCACGCCCAAATTCGATTTCAGGCGCTCTTTCAGCCGCCCGTGGGCGGCGTTCACTTCATCGGCGGTGAGTGTCCGCTCCGGGCTCCGGTATGTCAACGAATAGGCGAGTGACTTCTGCCCTGCGGGAACGCGGACGCCGCTCGGATCGGTGAAGAGATCGAAGAGCGAAACCTCGGCGAGCAACGTCTCGCCAGCACTGCGCAAAGTATTCTCGATCTGGGCATGCGCGAGTGCAGTCGGCGCCAGCAACGCGATGTCGCGGGTGACTGCCGGGAAACGCGGAATGTCGCGATACTGTTTGGCCGCGTCGGCCTGTCCGGCCCGCGCGAGCGCATCGAGGTCGATCTCGGCGAAGAGCACTGCTGCGCTCGCATCGAGCTCGCGTGCCTCTTTCGGCCAGAGCTGCCCGGCGAATCCGACGGGTTTGCCGTGCACCTGGATCACCAGTGAAAGCGCCAGGGCAGGATTCGCGTCCGCTGTGAATTGCGTCCCCGACCCGCAAAGGTTTTCCACGATGCCTTTCAGGTCGAACAGATCCGCTTCACTCCCCTCGCCCGTCCGCCATGAACGCCCGGCTTTGGTGCCGCTGAGCACGAGCCCCAGATGCGTGAATTCCTCTGGCTTCTGCGCAGAATAGACCCGCCCGATTTCGAAGAGCCGCACTGATTTCGCGCCCGCGCGCAAATTGTGCCGCACCGCGCGAAGTAATCCGTGCAGCAGGTTCGGGCGCAGGACGACCTGATCATCGATCATCGGATTGCGCACCCGGCGCAGGTTCTCGGGCGAGGTGTGAGTGAAGGCGAGCCCGAGCGGTTCCGCGGGAACAAGTGTGACGCTGCGCGCTTCGGCGAGACCTTGCGCGGCGAGCACGCGTCGCAGGTTCATCTGCCGATCATAGGCCTTGTCGGTCTTGGAACTGGCCGCGAATCGCGCCTGGAGCCGCGCCGGTATTTGGTCGAGCCCGATGACCCGCGCGATCTCCTCGATGAGATCAACTTCCCGAGAGAGGTCGGGGCGAAACGACGGCGGCACCCAGCCTTCCGAAGATTTCACCAAACCGAATCCGGAAAGGATCTGCGCGATGCGGTCTTCACTGACGTCCGCTCCCAAAAGTGTTCGCACCCGCGCCGTGCGAAGCGCGATCGAGGGCAGTGTGGAGTTGATGCGAGCGAGCAAAGTCGGGTCGTTGCTCGCAGTAGCTGGCGCAGAAACACCGGTCGTGCCGGCGCAATCCGCGATGTAGCGGGCGGCTGCGGCCCCGGCGCAATCGACTGCGGCCACGTTCACCCCGCGCTCGAACCGATAGCTCGAGTCACTCGAAAGTCCCAGCCGACGTGAGGTGCGGCGGATCGATGCAGGATCGAAGTAGGCGCTTTCAAGGACCACGTCCGTGGTCGCCGAGGTAACGCCACTCTCTTCGCCCCCCATGATGCCGGCGATCGCAACGGCCCGTGCATCATCGGCAATCACCAGGTCAGCCGGCTCCAGAGTGTAAGTCTTGCCGTCCAACGCCCGGAACGGCTCGCCCGCCGTTGCCTGACGCACCCGCAAGGTTCCCGTGAGCTTCGCCGCATCGAATGCGTGGAGGGGCTGGCCACTCGCGAGCATGATGAAGTTTGTCACGTCCACGATGTTGTTGATCGAGCGCACGCCAATCGCTTCCAGGCGCTTGCGCATCCAATCCGGGCACGCCGCGACCTTCACTCCCGCGATCCGCCGCGCCGTGTAGTAGCACGGGCTGAGGCTCTCGACGGCGACTTGCGGTGGTTCGCCAACGACGGGCGGTTCGTTTGGACCCGGCTTTGGAACGATCGGCTTGCCAGTCAATGTTGCGATCTCTCGCGCGATCCCCACGTTCGAAAGGAGATCCGGCCGATTCGGCGTGATCTCCAGGTCGAGAATGGTGTCGCCCTCGAAGAGTTCCGCGATCGGCGCGCCGACGCGCGCGTCCGGCGACAGAATGAGCAGGCCGTCCTCGCCTTTCGGAAGTCCGAGTTCTTCGGCGCTGCAAAGCATTCCCTGGGATTCCACACCGCGCAGCTTGCCGACCTTGATCGTGAAGTCGCCGGGCAACTTCGCCCCCGGAAGCGCCAGCGGCACCTTGTCGCCGACCTTGTAATTCTTCGCTCCACAGACGATCTGCCGCGCGGCACCGGATCCGGCCTCCACCTGACAGACTCTCAACCGATCGGCATTCGGATGCTGCACGGAGTCGCGAATCTCCGCGACGACGACGTTGGGAATCGCCACGCCACGCGTTTCCACACCTTCGACTTCGACGCCGGCCAGCGTCAGCAGATCGACCAGTTCGGCCACCGTCGGCGGCAACTCGACGAGTTCACGGAGCCAGTTAAGGGAGACTTTCATGAGGAATAACCGCGAAGGAGCGAAGCGGCGAAGATGCGGCGGAAGATTGAAGGACTACAGGTTCGGCGGTGATCTCAGGGAGCCGAAAGACAATCCGTTTCAAGCCATGCTTGAGCAGGCGCGAATTGAAGTTGATCAGGAAGCCCAAGTGGCAGCCAGCGAGCTTGAGATAAGTGAAAAGCTGGGCTTCGTGAATCGGCGCGAACCCATCGACCGCCTTGAGTTCCACGACGATTGCCTGCTCGACGAGCAGATCAATGCGGTATCCGCAATCGAGGAGCGCGCCTTTGTAGCTGACCGGCATCGGCCTCTGTCGTTCGAAGGTAATCCCGCGCAGGTTCAACTCGCGGCAAAGCGCCATCTCGTACGCCGACTCGAGCAACCCTGGTCCGAGTTCCCGGTGGACTGACATCGCTGCATCCACCAGTTCTGTCGCAAGCTGTTCGAGTTGCTCCCGTTCCATCTTCTTCGCTGCTTAGCTCCTTCGCGGTCCAACTCAAAACTGCGCCAGAA
>JAQGOK010000121.1 GCA_028293645.1 Chthoniobacter sp. | reverse complement strand
GCTGGAGCAATTGCGCGCGCTCGAGAACGGCGCGAAGATCCGCGTGGTCCTCGCGAAGCACGCCGCGGTCAGCGTCGATACTCTTGAAGACGTGCGCGCCGTCGAAAAACTTCTGGCCGCCTAGCTGCGGCTCGCAACCATCAACTCTCAACTCTCAACCATTCCTTGAAATACATTTTCGTTACCGGCGGCGTCGTTTCTTCGCTCGGCAAGGGCCTGGCGGCGGCTTCGCTCGGGACACTGCTCGAACATCGCGGTCTCAAGATCGTCATGCAGAAGTTCGATCCGTATCTGAACGTCGATCCCGGCACGATGAGCCCCTTCCAGCACGGCGAGGTGTACGTGCTCGACGACGGCGCAGAGACCGATCTCGACCTCGGCCACTACGAGCGCTTCACCCACAGCGTCCTCTCGCGTTCGAACAACACGACCAGCGGGCAGGTTTACCAGACGGTGCTCGATAAGGAACGGCGCGGCGATTACCTCGGCAAAACCGTGCAGGTCATCCCGCACGTCACGGACGAGATCAAGGCGCGCCTGCGCAAGCTCAGCAACGAGCAGCCGTGCGACATCGTCATCACCGAGATCGGAGGCACGACGGGCGATATCGAGGGCCTGCCGTTCCTCGAGGCCATCCGGCAGTTCATCCAGGAAGTCGGGTCGCAAAATGCCATCGTCATGCACGTGACGCTCGTGCCCTACATCAAGGCGGCCGGCGAGCTGAAGACCAAACCTTCACAGCAGTCCATCGCCAAGCTCCGCGAGATCGGGCTGCACCCGCAGATCCTGATCTGCCGCACCGAGCACCCGCTCGGCGAGGATGTCCGCTACAAGCTCTCTGTTTTCTGCAACGTCCCGCTCGATGCCGTCGTCGAGGCCCGCGACGTGGATCACACGATCTACGAAATGCCGCTCATGCTCCAACACGAGCGGCTCGATGACACCGTCTGCCGCCTGCTCGGCCTGACCGCGCCGCCCGCGGACATGACTGGGTGGAAGAAGTTTGTCTCCCGGGTCATCAAGCCGAAGAAGCACGTGAAGATCGCCGTCGTCGGCAAATACATCGAGCTGCAGGACGCCTACAAATCGATTTACGAGTCGCTGACCCACGCATCCGCCAGCGCGGATTGTGGCATCGATCTCGTCCAGGTGGACGCGGAGGAGCTGGAGCAGCGACCTGCCTCGGAGCTGCTGCGCGACGCGGCGGGCGTACTGGTTCCCGGCGGCTTCGGCGACCGTGGCGTGGAGGGGAAAATCCGCGCGACGCAATATGCGCGCGAACAAGGCATGCCCTTCCTCGGCCTCTGCCTCGGCATGCAGGTCGCCACGATCGAATTTGCCCGCCACAAGTGCGGCCTGGTCGGAGCGAACAGCACCGAGTTCGACAAACACTGCGTGCATCCGGTGATCGACCTCCTGGAGGAACAGAAGGACGTCACCGAAAAAGGCGCGTCAATGCGGCTCGGCTCCTGGATGACTCGCGTGGTCGAAGGCACGAAGGCCCACGCGATCTACGGCAGCCCCGAGATCCGTGAACGCCACCGGCATCGCTACGAGTTCAACATGAAGTATCGCAAGCAGATGGAAGACGAAGGCTTCGTGATCTCCGGCACCTCACCGGATGGCGCGCTGGTGGAGATCATCGAGCTGCAAAACCATCTCTACTTCCTGGCGTGCCAGTTTCATCCGGAGTTCAAGTCGAAGCCGAACAAGCCGCACCCGCTCTTCAAAGGCTTCGTCACGGCCTGTCTCCAGTAGGGCGGAAACACCGCGCGTCAGGAAACGACGACCAGAGATCGGGGACATGTTCCGCGAAGGGCGCTCCAGCGTGGAAGGGCGGCGGAGTTTACGCGCCTCTCAGGGGGCGGAGCGCCCATCGTCTTCGCCCGCGACGCGAGGCTGCCGCCTACGAAAAATCGCCAGCGGATCCACGATGATCTGAGCCTCGAACTGAGTCCGGATCACCGCATTAGGAGCGTCCGAACCGGGAATCCGGCTTTGATTTTTCTCGGTGGGTTCGTCCCAGATTCGATTCACGATCACCCAATCCGCGGTGGCGATATCGCTGGCCAGACGCGAACCTGGCCGATTGGCCGAGAGCGGATTGAACTCCAGATAATACGTGGCCGGAGTCAGCCAAGGCAGCAGATAGTAGAAGAAATTATCGTTGTAAACGGTGAAGCGCATATCTCCGGTGCCCACGAAAAGGCGCTCTCCCGGCTTCGAATGGGCTTCGAGGTAATCGGCGATTTGTTGCGACTGCGCGACGAGGTTTGGCCGGGGAAAGCTGCGGTCGCGAACGATCACTGAAGGAACCTGCGGCGCATCCGGGTCGAGACTATGGAGAACGCTGCGAGTGATCGCCAGCGGCAATGCAGGCGCGCGCAGCGCGATGATCGCGAGAAGAGCAAAAGCGGGGGGCAGCGTCCATTTCATCGGCAGTCTGCGGATGTCGCCCCCGCGCAGCAGGATCGCGAGGCCCAAAGGCAGGAGTGCTAGGGAGAGGAAGATCGTGACGAAGACGTGAATCTCATCCGCTCGCTGCATAGCCTGATGCGTAAGGCCCGTCGCCAGAAGCGCGGCGGCGAGCACCAGCCGGGCCGGGAGCGATCGGCGCTCGCGGGCGCAGGCGAGACCACCGGCGAGCAGCAGGCAGATGCAAGCGACCAGATGCAAAAGGAAGAGGAAGAAGATAACGTCCGGGGCGTCCAGAAGAGAAAGCCGCCGCGCTGCATTGGTCACGAACACCGGATAGATGAAGAGATTTTGAAATGTGACGCCAAGCCCCGCCCATACGGCCAGCACGGCCAGGGGCGAAAGGGCCACGGCGACGGCGGTCAGAAACGTCACCCGCAAACGTGGTGTCCAAAGTAGGAAGAACGGAGCAATGGATGCCACCGCAGCCAGGCCGAGATCGACCCGGAAGAGCAACGCTGCCCCGGTGAGCAAGCCCGCGCCAGTCACGCGCCGCCGGTCCAGCCCACCGCCGAGCAGCACGATCGCCCACAAGATGCAGCCCACCGCGCCAAACCAGGCGTAGGCCGGGAGGCGGCAGGGGTACAAAATGGTCGCGGCGATCAATGTACCCATGACGGCGCCAGTCAGGGTCCACCGGCAGAGTAAGACGAAGATGCCAGCCAGAATAACCAGCCGATAAAGCAGCCCCACACTTCGCTCGACTTCGACTTGCACGCCAAAGGGGGCATAGGAAGCGGCCAGCACCCACAGGTTTCCGGGGCCGTAAAACGTCTCGAAATCGCGATACGGCAGTTTTCCCTTCAGCACCAAATCCGGATAGGTCAGCAGCATGCCTTCATCCATCGCTCCCCCGGGAACATCAAACCCAGACCAATAAGCCAGCGCCACCGCAAGCAGCGTGAGCAGCGCGACCGCAACACTCTGCCACGCCGACGGCAATGGGCGAGCGGATGCCATTGCGCAAGGGGCATGAGATTCGTTCATTTTTCAACCATGTCCGGAAGCGGGAAGAAACAAAGCCAGGATGCGTCGGGGCCGCGGCGGACCTGCTTGCCCCCCACGCAACAAATTTCTGACAAATCGCTAACCCGCATCTGACAACCTCAGGCGGTTGTTGCCGGATGCTGGGACGATGAAAACGCTTCTTCACGTCTTCCTCGCCTTTTCGGCCACCCTTCCCTCCATCGGTGCGAGTGCACCGCCTGCGGCGCACGGTTTGGTCGCGCATGAATGGGGCACTTTCACCTCGGTGCAGGGTGCGGATGGCGTGCAGATGGAATGGAACCCCGGCGTCGTCTCGGACCTGCCGCCGTTCGTTTATGAGATCAGCCGCGTGCGCAGTCGTAACCCGCTTGCGGCGTTGCTCAAGCTGGACTTGCGAGGCCGGCAACGCATGGAGACGCCGGTCATTTATTTCTACACGGACCAGCCGCGTAGCGTGGATGTCGCAGTCACCTTTCCGGAAGGCACGATCACCGAATGGTATCCGCAGGAAGGCGCAGCCGATGTGATGCCGCGAACTGCTCAAGTGAAGAAGACGCAACCCGCGCTGCGGTGGAAGAATGTGCAGCTGCTACCTGCGGGCAGCTCTGCTGCAAAGGCGCTGCAGCTGCCGATTGATGCGGCGGACAGCCACTACTTTGCCGCACGCGAGACCGATGCAGCGCTGGTGCAGACGCAGGAGAAAGGAAAGACGGAGACGGAGAAGTTCCTTTTCTATCGCGGTGTCGGCTCGTTCCAGGCGCCGCTCACGGCGAAACTCGAGGGTGTCGGTGGGGAAGTCATGCACCTGTCGAACACGGGAGCAGAGGCGCTGACCGCTTTGTTTGTGACCGAAATCCGCGGTGCGAAGGGTCGCGTGATCCCGGCCGGTGATCTGGGCGGCAAAGCTGAAGGCACGATTTCGCTCGCCGAACATGAAGAGTTGCGGCCGCTCGACGAAGTGCGCGCCGCGCTGAGCGCCCAGATGCAGACGGCGCTTGTGAAAGCCGGCCTCTACGAGCGTGAAGCCGCTGCGATGATCAAGACATGGGAGAGCGCGTGGTTCGGCGAAAATGGACTGCGGGTGCTCTACATCCTGCCGCGGTCGTGGACCGATCGTGTCCTTCCGCTAAAGCTCACCCCAGCGCCACGCGAGACAGCACGCGTGATGGTTGGCCGCGCGGAGATGATCACCTTGGAAAAGGAGAACGCGCTCGCCGAGAACGTGGACCGTTACATCAAAGCCGATGCGGCCGAGCGTGCGGCGATCGTCGGCGCCACGCGTCAGCTGGAGTTGGGTCGCTTCACCGAAGCAACCTTGCGCCGAGTGATCGCGCGCGAGGAACGCGATGCCACGTTCAAGGGGCTGGCTTGGGAGTTGTTCCAGGCCGCATCGGTGCCGGCCGTGGCCACTACGGCCAGCCGGTAAGGGTCGCGCGCGTCGCTTGACGCGGGAAGGTGCGCCCTTATCATCGCGCCACACCAGCAGGGGAGCCGAAATGGCTGAGAGGTCCGCGCGCAAGTGCGGACGACCCTTTGAACCTGAAGCGGGTAATGCCGCCGCAGGGAGCGCGAGCCCTTGAGGCTCTTCAAAGTCTTTCAGCCATGCCGCGGATTCCCGGCATGGCTTTTTGTTTCTACCCTTCCATGCCCCGTCATCCTGAGCGCAGCGCAGCGCAGTCGCTGCAACGCAGCCCGCTCAGCGGGCGAGGCCAGGCCCGCAACGACCTCTCACTATTCCCATGATCGCCACGACCGACTCCATCGAACCGCACAGCAGCGACCAACTCCCGGCGAGCACCCGCATTTATCTGGAAGGCCGGATCCATCCGGGGATCCGGGTGCCGTTCCGAGAGATCGCGCTTTCGCCAACGCGCTCGATGAATGGCGACCTGGCGCCCAACCAGCCGGTGCGGGTTTACGATTGCTCGGGACCATGGGGCGACCCGTCCTTCACCGGCACTTCCGATGAAGGCCTTCCCACCCCACGCGCCGAGTGGATCGCAGCGCGAGCCGACGTGGCACCTTACGACGGGCGCGAAGTCCTGCCGCAGGACAACGGCTACCTCAGCGGCAAACACGCCGAATACGCGAGCAAGGCCGAGCGCAATCGCCTCGTCGAATTCCCCGGCCTCAAGGGCCAGCGGCGGCGGCCGCTCCGCGCGAGTGCCGGGCATCCCGTCACGCAGCTTTGGTATGCGCGGCAAGGCATCATCACGCCGGAAATGGAATACATCGCGATCCGCGAAAACCAAGGCATTGCCGATCGCCGAGTCGCGATTGCCGATTTGTCGGAAGACATCCGCCGCGACGACCTCGACAAGCAGCACGCCGGCAGCGCCCAAGCTCCAATTGGCAATCGCCAATCGGAAATCGCCAATCCCTACACCCCCGAGGTCTTCCGTCGCTTCCCGCAGCGCATCCCCGACGAAATCACGTCCGAGTTCGTCCGCGAGGAAGTCGCCGCCGGCCGCGCGATCATCCCGGCGAATATCAATCACCCCGAACTCGAGCCGATGATCATCGGCCGCAATTTCCTCGTGAAGATCAACGCCAACATCGGCAACAGCGCCGTCGCGTCGTCGATCGAGGAGGAGGTGGAAAAGATGCGCTGGGCCACCAAGTGGGGCGCCGACACCGTGATGGACCTCAGCACGGGCAAAAACATCCACGCCACCCGCGAGTGGATCCTGCGCAATTCGCCCGTGCCCATCGGCACCGTGCCCATTTACCAGGCGCTGGAGAAAGTGAACGGCAAAGCCGAGGACCTCACGTGGGAGCTCTTCCGCGACACCCTCATCGAGCAGGCCGAGCAGGGCGTCGATTACTTCACCATCCACGCCGGCGTGCTCCTGCGCTACGTCCCGCTCACCGCCTCGCGCATGACCGGCATCGTCAGCCGCGGCGGCAGCATCATGGCCAAGTGGTGCCTCAGCCATCATCAGGAAAATTTCCTCTACACGCACTGGGACGACATCTGCGACATCATGGCCGCCTATGATGTTAGCTTTAGTATCGGCGACGGTCTTCGACCAGGTTCAATTGCTGACGCAAACGACAAGGCGCAGTTCGGTGAGTTAGAAACCCAAGGCGAACTAACAAGGCGCGCCTGGGCCAAAGGCGTCCAAGTCATGAACGAAGGCCCCGGCCACGTCCCCATGCACCTCATCGAGGAAAACATGGCCAAACAGCTCGAATGGTGCGGCGTAGCGCCCTTCTACACCCTCGGGCCGCTCCCCACCGACATCGCGCACGGTTACGACCACATCACCAGCGGCATCGGCGCCGCCATGATCGGCTGGTATGGCTGCGCCATGCTCTGCTACGTCTCGCCCAAGGAACACCTCGTCCTGCCCAACAAGCAGGACGTCAAGGAAGGCGTGATCACCGACAAACTCGCCGCCCACGCCGCCGACCTCGCCAAAGGCCACCCCGGCGCCCAGTTCCGCGACAACGCCCTGAGCAAAGCCCGCTTCGAATTTCGCTGGGAAGACCAGTTCAACCTCGGTTTGGATCCCGAAACCGCCCGCGAATTCCACGACGAAACCCTCCCTCAGGAAGGCGCCAAAACCGCCCACTTTTGCTCCATGTGCGGCCCGCACTTCTGCTCCATGAAGATCACCGAAGACGTCCGAAAATACGCCGCCGAGCAGGCAATCTCCGAAGAAGAAGCGCTGAAAAAGGGAATGGA
>JAQGOK010000112.1 GCA_028293645.1 Chthoniobacter sp. | reverse complement strand
GCTGGAGCCTTGGCGCTCGGTGCTGCCGGTTGCGATCAGCAGAAAGCCGCACGGTTTTTTGGGATCGGACCGCGCAAGATTGAACTCACGGGTGCGCTCACTGCGCCGACCGGCGAGACGCTCGACGAAGTCTCACACGTCCTGCATCGCTGGAGTTTTGGCGCGCGACCGGGTGAGTACGCGCGGGTGAAACAGCTCGGCATTCCCGCCTTTCTCGATGAACAGCTGGCGCCCGAACGCATCGATGACAGCCTCGCCGAACGAATCGTGCGGCCATTTGAAAGCCTCGAGACGGAAGCGGGCGATATGTTCGATTGGGACGACAAGTATCTGCTGTCCGAAATGACGCGGGCGACGCTGTTGCGTGCCACTTTCAGCCGCCGTCAACTCTACGAGGTGATGGTTCATTTCTGGACGGATCACTTCAATATCGATCCCTCCAAAGGAGACTGCCGCTGGCTCAAGGCGGCCGATGATCGCGACGTGATTCGCACGCATGCGCTCGGCCGATTCGCCGACCTGCTCCGCGCGACGGCGCTCAGCCCGGCGATGCTTTGGTATCTGGATGGCCGGGTGAACCGCCGCGCACATCCGGAGGACAAGCCGAACGAAAACTACGCGCGGGAGCTGATGGAGTTGCACACGCTCGGCGTGAAGGGTGGCTACACGCAGCAGGACGTGATGGAAGTCGCGCGCTGCCTGACCGGTTGGACCGTTCGGCACGGCAAGTTTTATGGAAACGGCCGCGTTGAATTCGAGAAGCACGCGCACGACGACGGCGAAAAGACGGTGCTGGGAACGGTGATTGCCGCGGGTGGCGGAAAGGGTGACCTCGATCGGGTGCTGGAGATCGTGGCGTATCATCCCGCCACGGCGCGTTTCATCGCGGACGAACCCTCGGCGAATGCAGTGGATGCGGTGGCCAAAGCGTTCGCCGATTCACGCGGTGACATCAAGCCGACCTTGCGCGCTCTTTTCGGGACGGCTGATTTTCAGGATGCGCGGGGGAACAAACTGAAACGTCCCCTTCACTTTGTGGTGTCCGCTTTGCGCGCGACGAATGCGGAAAGCACCGCCGCGGAGGGCGATCCGCTGGCGCAACTCACCGCCGCGCTTCCCACCGAGGAAGGCAAGCGGCGCAAAAAGCAGGAACGCGCGCCGGGGCTCACCGATTACCTCGTTCGCATGGGGCACGCGCCGTTTCGCTATCCGACGCCGGATGGGTATCCCGAGGAAGCGACGCACTGGCAGAGTTCGCTGTTGTGGCGCTGGAACTTCGCGGTCGCGCTCAGCGAGAACCGCCTGAAGAGCACGCGCATCGATCTGGCGGATCTCCGCACAAAGCTCGGTGGCGACACTGCGCTGATGGCGACCTGTCTCGGCCGTCAACCCACCGCGATGGAAGCAGAAGCCTTTCGCAGTTCGGGCGATGGCCTCGCCCTGGTCCTCGCTTCCCCCGCTTTTCAACGCTGCTGATTTTTCCCGCCCATGAGCACCCAAACTCTGATCACCGGGAACCGTGACACACGCCAGACACTGGTCGTCGTTTTCCTTCGCGGCGCTGCCGATGGACTGAGCATGGTGGCTCCCCTGGAAGACGACCACTATCACCGTGCGAGGCCACGGATCGCCGTGAAAAAGAAGGAAGCCATTCCGCTCGATGGCTTCTTCGGGCTGAACCCATTGCTCGCCGATCTGAAACCCGCCTGGGACGAAGGCGAACTTTGCATCGTGCACGGAGCCGGCTCGGAAGATCAGACGCGATCGCACTTCGTGGCGCAGGAATTCATGGAACACGGAGGCGTGGCAGCGGGCGGCTGGTTGGGCCGTTTCCTCCGGGTGCGCCCAGAGCCCGTCAGCGGAGCACTCGCTTGTGTTGCGGTCGGCAAGACGCTTCCGGAAGTGCTGCTCGGCGCGCCGAACGCCACGGTGATGCAGTCGCTGGATGATTTCACCCTCGGCTCGGGCGCTGCGAGTTTCTCGCCCGAACTGGAGCGCCTCTATCAGCTCGACGGCGGCTCGTTACAGGCAGCAGCGAGCGATACTTTCGACGCGCTGCGGCGGATCGACTCGATGCGCCAAGCTCAACCGGCGGCCGCTCATGGCGCGGCTTATGGCGACGACGAATTTGGCGAAAGCCTGCGGCAGGTCGCCCGGCTCATCAAAGCCGATGTCGGCCTCGAGGTTGCGTCCGTCGATCTCGACAATTGGGACACGCATTGGACCCAGCAAAGCTGGATTGAACCACTGCTGCGCCGCCTGAACTCCGGGCTTGCGGCTTTTCGCCAGGATCTCGGACCGCGCTTTGCGCAGACTACGGTGGTCGTGATGACTGAGTTCGGACGCCGCGTGGCGGAAAACTCAGCCTTTGGGACGGACCACGGCCGCGGCGGTGTGTTGTTTGCGATGGGTGGCGGCGTAAAAGGCGGCCGCGTCTTCGGCGAAGACGGCCAGCCCGGTCTCTGGCGCGGGCTCGCGGAGGAGCGGCTCGAAGGGCCGGGCGATCTGCCTGTCTTCAACAACTACCGCAACGTGCTCGCGCCGATCTTGCACCGGCACGGCGGCCCGGCGGATCTCAGCAAGGTCTTTCCGGATTTCACGCTCAAGCCGCTCGATCTTTACGGCTGAAGCGGCGCTCCACGGGTGCGAGGTGCGCGAATCGCACGGCCCAATCTTCTGGCAGGCGCAGCGGTTTACCGGGAGGCATTTGGATCACGGCCAACATCTGGCGTGAGGTTACGATCAACGCGCCGTCCGACGGACGGCGGATCTCGAAGCTGCATCCGAACCGGATGCGATCCACACTTTCGAGACGGCCATGGACCACCAGCTTGTCCGCGAGCACCGCTGGCTTTCGGTAATCAATCTCGGTGCGTATCACGACCGGGTAGGTCTGCGTCTTTGCCATATCAACCAGGCCCATCCCGAGTTGCTCGGCGAGCAAAGTGCGCGCGATCTCGATGAAGCGGAGATAGGCGATGTTATGCACCACGCCCGCGCAGTCCGTGTCGAAGAACATCACCTGAACTTCGGTCTGAATGCTCGGGCTATCCGGCGTTTCGGCGGCTTGCATCCAGCGGTTCTCCGTCGTGATCGCGCGGCATTCAATGATCATCTGTAAACGTCATCGAAATGACCTCGATCCGCCGCGCATCCTGCGATGCCGCTTTTTTCTTTCACTCGCGGGAACGTCTCCCGAGACTCGCGCGCAGTGCGGCTCGCCTACCTTTTTTCCCGCTATCCCATCGTCTCGCAGACCTTTTGCGACACGGAGATCCTCGCACTGGAGCGGCTTGGCGTAGAGCTGGAACTGTACTCCATCTACCCGCCACCGACGAGCTTCCGGCACGGGCACGCGTCCCGGATCAAAGCCGAAATCCACTACGCACCGCCGCAACCGATCCTCAAGATCATGGAACAGCAGGCGCGGCGGACGGGACGCTGGCCGGAGCGCTTTGTCGCGGAGCACGAACGTCGCTTCGGGAAGGAATACAAGGCGGCGTTGCGAGCCCGAAACGCCCTCTATTTCGCCGACCTTTTCACCCGGCGCGGCATCACCCACTTCCATGTGCATTTCGCGAATCGCGCTGCGCAAACCGCGCTCTTCATCAAGGAGTTGAGCGGCATTGGGTTCAGCGTTACGGCGCACGGGCAGGACTTCATGTCCGATCTGGGCAGCGATGACTTGCTGCGTGAGATCTGCCGGGAAGCGGCCTTCGTCGCGAACGAAACCGAGTTCAGTCGCGGGCTGATTGCGCGCCTTTGCCCGGACGCCGGCGACAAACTGATCCGCGTCTTCAATGGCATGGACCTCGAGAATTTCCCGCCTCCCGTGTTCGGACCCGCTCGCGAGGTTCCGCGCATTGTGAGCGTTGGGCGACTGATCGAATTCAAGGGCTTTCACCATCTGGTCGCAGCCTGCGCGGAACTCCGTAAGCGTCAGTTGCCTTTCGATTGCGAGATCGTGGGGGAAGGCCCCTGGCGCAAGCAACTGGAAGAGGCAATCACCGCCGCCGGTCTGGAGGAAAGTGTGCGGCTCGCCGGCTCGCTGCCGCAGGAAGAGGTCTTTCGCAAACTGCGCGAGTGCGATGTCTTCGCGCTCCCCTGCATCGTCGATCGCAAGGAGACGAGCGACGTTTTCCCAACGGTCATCCTCGAAGCCATGGCGTCGGGACGCGCGATTGTTTCGACATGGCTCGCTGGAGTCCCGGAGCAAATTGTGGACGGCAAAAGCGGCTTGCTGGTGAAGCCCGGCGACGAACGCGGCCTCGCGGATGCGCTGGCGAAGCTGGTCCAGTCGCCGGCTTTGCGCACCCAGTTCGGAACCGCGGCGCGGGAACGCCTCGAGACCGAGTTTGCGATCGATCGCACGGTGCTGCCGTTGCACGAACACTTCACCAAGCAGGTCAAACCCAGCCCGCGGCCGGCCCCGCCCAGAGCAGGCTTCGCCTGCCTGCTGCAGGATTGGCCTACCGGCGAGCGCAACGAAGCCGAACTGCGGCAACTCCGGGAAGTGAACGCCGCCCTTCGCGTTTACACCTTTCATGCTTCGCATCTGGTCGCTGCGGACTCGGCGCTCGCGACCCTTCCGCACCTGCGTTTTCTCCCGGACGGAATGGTGATCGAAGGCGACTGGCAGCAGGAGCGGGAACTGGCGCGGCAGATGGAGGTCTGGCGCCAGAATTTCGGACAGAAGCTCTCGTCCGAATTCTTTCTTCAGCAGGCTCGTTATGCCCTGTTCCTGCGGCGGTGGATTCAACGCGACGGCGTCCGCCATGTGCACGCGATGACTTCGCGCGAACTGCTCTGCGGCTGGATGGTGCAGCAACTTTGCGGTGTTACCCTCAGTGCGACGCTCGAGGACAAAAGCCCGCACCTCGCTGCCTCGGTCATCGCGCAAATCGCCGTCGATTGCGCGGGACTGCGGATCGCGAATGACGAGCTGCACGACAAGCTCGCGGCGCAGTTTCGCGGCGGCAACAAGTTCCTCCTGCGCCACAAACATGGCCGCGCCATCGAAGCGGAATGGCTCGCGCGCCTGCAGCACTGGGGCGCCGCAAGCTGATTCATCTCGGAAGAACTTCATGACGCACAAAGCCATCATCCTCGCCGGCGGCGCCGGCACGCGGCTTTACCCGCTGACGCGGATCGCCTGCAAACAGCTCCTGCCGGTTTACGACAAGCCGATGATCTACTACCCGCTCGCCACGCTGATGCTGGGCGGGATCCGGGACGTGCTCATCATTTCCACGCCAAAGGATTTGCCTCAAATCCGGGATCTTCTCGGCGACGGCGAGCGCCTCGGGATGCGGTTCGAATACGCCGAACAGCCAAAGCCTGCGGGCATCGCGCAGGCATTTCTGATCGGGGAGCAATTCATCGGCGGCTCACCGGTGACGCTCATTCTCGGCGACAACATCTTCTACGGGAAACTGGATTTCTTCCGCGAAGCGCTGCAACTCGGGCAAGGTGCCTGCATCTTCGGTTACCAGGTGCGCGATCCGGAGCGCTACGGCGTGGTGGAGTTCGACGCGCACGGCAAAGCGATCAGCCTCGAGGAAAAGCCGTCGGCACCGAAGAGCCACTACGCGGTTCCCGGCCTGTATGTCTATGACTCGCAGGTCGTGGAGATCTGCCGCAACCTCCAGCCCAGTCCGCGGGGCGAACTCGAAATCACGGATGTGAACATCGAATACCTGCGGCGGCATGAATTGCACGTCAAGGTGCTCGGCCGCGGCATGGCCTGGCTCGATACCGGCACGCAGGCGAGCCTGCTCGAGGCCAGCAATTACATCGCGGTGATCCAGCATCGCCAGGGCTTGATGATCGCCTGCCTCGAAGAGATCGCCTTCAACCAGGGCTGGATCGACGCGGCCCAACTCCAGGCGTTGGTCAACGAGCTGCCGAAGAACGAATACCGCGAATATTTGCAGATGGTTTGTCTCGAGACGCAGGCTGGCGCTTCGCGAATGAGCTAGCCTCGGCGCGGATGAACATTCTCCCCCGCGGCGCAACGTTTCGCCGGCTCGTCGCGGCGCGTTGGCCGTGGATCCTGCTGCTGCTGGTGATCGCGTTTGCGTATTACGGCAGCTACGTCCGCCACGGGATCGGCTTTCGTGACGAAGGGCAGACCGTCGCCTTCGGGGCGCTCCGGCTGCTGCGAGGCGAGGTGCCGATGCGCGATGTGGTGCTGAATTACAACGTGCTGTGGTTCTACCCGGTGGTCTGGCTCTACCAGCTTTTCGGCGTCAGCTACGTTTTGCTGCGCGGCTATTGCTTCGCGCTTTCCACGCTCACCGCTGTGCTGGTGTTTTTCCTGGTGGTAAAGACCACGCGGACGCCTTGGCTCGCGTTCGCTGTGGCGCTCATCGCGGTGCTGATTCCCGGCTCCACATTCAAGAACTACATTCCGCTGCTGGCGGTCGCGAACACGCTCTGCCTGGTGTGGGTGGCGCTCACGCCAGTGGATTCGCGTCTTGTTCACAATTGGGGCGCAGCGGTCAGCGGGATCGTGCTGGGTCTGAGCTTCCTCATCCGCATTGATATCGGACTG
>JAQGOK010000079.1 GCA_028293645.1 Chthoniobacter sp. | reverse complement strand
CGGATATCCGTGCCGGTGTCGCGAGCGGCCCCTGGCATACGCTCTACGAAGGCTCGGCTCCCATGGGCTCGTTCGCGACTTCGATCACTCACGAAAAGGTGCAGTGGGCACTCACCGCCACGGCACCGATCGAAACCAAAGATGGCAAGGTGGTCGTGACCTCGACCCAGCCCGATCATCCCGCTTGGGAGTTTCGTGTTTGCGTGCTGAAGAGAGACGGCTCCGAGCTGACCGCGAGCCGCGTCTCCGGGTTCAATGGTCAATGGGCCTGGAGCTTCTCCGACGTTTCGCTTGTCGCAATCGACGAGTTCCAGTTCCAGGTGCGGCCGCGCGAATGGATTGAATTTCGCGGGATCGCGCTGAACCCTTCGGCTCCGCTTCCCGCGCGTGCGGGGGCAGACGCGCAGACTCTGCAGGACGAAGGGATCCGGATAGCACGCGAGAAAAAGGAGATGGTTGCGAAACGAGCGGCAGCGGGAATGGCCACGCAGGAGGAAGCGGTCGCCGCCGCGCGTGATCTCGCGATCGCGGAGGCGCGCGGCGATGAGAGAAAGATGGCCCACGCACGCCTGGAATTCGCAGAGGAGAGCCTCAGGCGGCTGCGGGCGCAGCACGAGGCTGGCGTGGTTTCACCGGCCGATGTTCTGGAAGGCGAAAGCAGAGTGAATGGAGCGCGTCAGGACCTCGACAAGGTCCGCGCGGATGCCGTGCCGCCCGGCGCACCAAAGTGAGCGCATCCAACTTCGCCGCCACACGCTGGACACTCGTGGTCCAGGCGCGCGGGAGCGACACGGCTGCGCAGGCTGCGCTCAGCGAGCTTTGCGCCGCCTATTATGAGCCGGTCGTCGCGTTCCTCCGCGCGGCTGGTCGCACGGAGGATGTTGCGCGCGAACTCACTCACGATTTCTTTGCGCGCGTGCTCGGAGGCCATTCGCTGGCGGGAGCCGACGCAGCGCGCGGGCGCTTTCGCAGCTATCTGCTCGGGGCGGTCAAGCACTTCGCTGCGGATCAAAAAGACCGCGCATTTGCTGAGAAGCGGGGCGGGGGACAAGAGGCGGTGCCGCTCGATCACGCGTCCTCAAACACGACCGGCGCCGGCGTCCAAATCGCGGCGCCGACCGTTGCCGAGCAGGAACACAACTTCGATCGCCACTGGGCGCTGACGGTGATCGCCCGTGCGCTGAACATCGTTGAAGCCGAACTGCGGGAAGCGGGCAAGGGCGCGCACTTCGACACACTCAAGCCATGGCTGAGCGGATCGGCGGACAGTGCGAGCGAGTCCACCCAGGCCGACGCTGCGCAGTCACTCGGGATCAGCGACGGTGCCGTGAAAGTTGCCATCCATCGACTACGCCAACGTTTTCGCGAAGCGGTCCGGGTGGAGATTGCGCAGACGGTGCCTGCCGACGCCGACGTGGATGACGAACTCCGTCACCTCCTGGCTGTGCTCATCGCGAGCTAGTTCGTCAGGAACGCTGGAGTCGTTTTGCAGCTGCCTCGCAGGCGCTTGGGACTTGTCTCGATCAACCTGGTAGGGAACATCTTCCCATGAAGCTCTCCAAACGCGGTGAATACGCACTGCGCGCCCTGATCGACTTTGGCATCGCGCAGGAACTGGGTCGCCCTTTGGTAAAGGTCACTGAACTGGTCGAGAAAGAGCACCTGCCACTGAAGTTCATTGAGCAGATCCTGACGCAGTTGAAGGCGGCCGGTTACGTCGAGACCCGGCGCGGCAAAGACGGCGGCTACCTGCTCTCAAAGCCCGCAAAAGAGATCAGCCTCGGCAAGGTGATCCGGCTGATCGATGGGCCTCTCGCTCCGATCAATTGCGTCAGTCACACCGCCTACGAGCGCTGCACCTGCCCGGACGAAGATCACTGTGGTCTGCGCATGCTGATGATGGACGTGCGGAACGCCATCGCCCGCATTCTCGATCGCTACGTCCTCGCCGACATTGTCGACATCACTCTGCGCAAGATGCGGCGGGACAACGTTCCGATCCCTTTCATGGTCGAGAAGTTCCTGCACCCTGCGCCGGCTCATCCTGCGGCCGGTGATTCGGAGGAGCACCCGGATGGCAGCTTTCTCTCCGAGTTGATGAAGGTGCGCGTGCGCGAGGATGTGCAGCGGGCGCAGGTCAAAGCCCCGCGCGGGCGAAAAAGCGCAAGATAGTTGTTGCTACGACTCTACTGGGTGAGTAGAGAAGGCGCCGTCACCGCGAGGTGACGGCCTACCAGTCCACTGGGGGTTTGTTGCGTAGCAATTCGAGGCGGGGACCGGACCACCGGATCGTCTTTCAACAACACTCACACCCTTGCCACACTCCCATTCTCTGCCGCGCGCTCTCTCATCGGCGCGTCGCTACTCCGCCACGCTTTCCCTTCTGACCGCCACCGCCTTTGTTGCGGCCGCTCAGGCACAAGACAGCGGTCCGCTTGTCGATGCCCTCGTCCGCAAAGGAATCCTCACGACTGCGGAGGCGCAGGACATCCGCGCCGACCTTACTCGGGATTACAATCAGAGTTCGGCCGGCAAGATCAACCTCAGCAACTCGATCACGGAGTTGAAGCTCTACGGCGACCTAAGGCTTCGCTACCAATACGACAACAAGGACCCCCAACTCAACGCTCCCGGGGTCGGCGTGGACAATGAGCGTGAGCTGCGCAGCCCATCCGGGAGCCAGCAATCGCGTTGGCGCTTTCGCCTCCGGCTCAATGCAGATTTCAAACTCGGTCGGCAATGGTTCGGCGGAGTCGAGCTACAGACCCAGGCCTCTTCGGACAGCGGCTTCACCACGTTCGAAAACGGCTTTAGCGACTATCCCATCTTTATCAGCCGCGCCTTTCTTGGTTGGTCGCCTGCGGATTCGCTGACAGTGACGGCGGGAAAGGTGCCCAATCCGTTCTACAGCACGGATCTAATCTGGGACGCGGATGTTAATCCGACGGGCATCACCGAAGCCCTTCACTTCCACAAGCTGTTCGCTCCTGAGTCGGTGAGCGGTTCTTTCGACGGCAAGACTGCCGTTGCCAGGAAAACGGGGGAGCTTCCTTGGGAACTGTCACTGGTGGCGGGCCAATTCATCTTCGACGACAACCTCGAAGGAGGCGGCTCGGATCTGAGTGGCGCGTCGCGGGACAACGATTCCACCAGCGATGTGTATCTGTTCCAGACCCAGTTTGTCGCGGGCTATAAGTTCAACAAGACCACCAAGCTTACCATTGCCCCCGGTTGGTTGGTGAACACGAGTGGGACGCTTTCGGATGTGAACAACGCGAACTCTTTCAACGATAACGCGAACGTCTCAGGCGCCAGCCGCAACCTGAGCTTGCTGCTGCTGCCGGGCGACATCGGTTTCAATGTCGGGCCAGTGAAGGCCAGGCTGTTTTGGGACTTGGCCTACAACGTCGAAGGCCGCAAACGGTCGGAGGATATCTACAACCTGGTCAGTCTGCGCGCGCCGGGTGACGACCGGGTAACCGATCCAGATGACTTCGATAAGAAGCATCGCAATCGTGATGACATCGCCTGGCTGGTCGGTGTGCAACTGGGTGAGAACAAGAAGAAGGGTAACTGGTCGCTGCTCGCCAGCTATCGTGAGACCGGGATTGCGGGGGTGGACCCAAATCTCAACGAATCGGATTTTGCGCAGAGCGAGTTGAATACCCGCGGCATCCGTTTCGGAGCTTCTTATAACCTGACCGACTTTGCAGTCGCATCGGTGACTTACGGCTGGGCCTGGAACCTCCGGGAAGACCTGGTCGGCGGCGAGGCCACCGGCGGCAATGCCATTGCGGATTCCAACGACGTGCAGGTCCTGCAGGTGGATCTCAACGTGAAGTTCTAACTGTCACCGCGAGACACCATTCAGAACCAGAAAAATGACCGCGACGCTACAGCGCAAAGCTACAACCAATCCCATGTCAGAAACCACTCCTTCACAGCGGTCGCTGAAACCCATTATCGACGAGTCCGGACCCTGGCTCGCGATTGTCGCCGACAAAGTCCAATCACTCCGATTCGGAGTGGTGCAGGTGGTCGTGCACGACTCACGGGTGGTTCAAATCGAACGCACTGAACGCATTCGCCTCGATCAAGCCCGCGCCACTGCCTGAGTGCCGGCGCACGCCATCTTAGCGGATTACAACCAACTTACTCACACCCTTGAAGACTCAAAAACTCCTCGCAACCATCGCTGGCGGACTCGCCGCTCTCACGCTGAGCGCCGCCGCCCAATCCGTCACACTCCTGAACGTCTCCTATGATCCCACCCGGGAACTCTACCAGGAGTTCAATGCCGCCTTCGCCAAACACTGGAAGAAGGAAAAAGGCCAGGACGTCACGATCAAGCAGTCGCACGGCGGTTCCGGCAAGCAGGCTCGCGCCGTGATCGACGGGCTCGAAGCAGATGTGGTCACGCTGGCTCTGGCCGGTGATGTGGACGCGCTCAATCAGAACGGCGGTCTGATTCCGAAGGACTGGCAAACCCGACTTCCGGAGAAGAGTTCACCTTACACCTCGACGATTGTCTTCGTGGTTCGGAAAGGGAACCCAAAGGGCATCAAGGACTGGGACGATCTCGTGAAGAGCGGCGTGCAGGTCATCACCCCGAATCCCAAGACTTCCGGGGGGGCACGTTGGAACTACCTCGCTGCTTGGGGCTACGTGCTCGAAAAGGGCGGTGACGCGAAGAAGGCGGAAGCCTTTCTCGGCCAGCTCTTCAAAAATGTGCCGGTGCTCGATTCCGGTGCGCGCGGTTCGACGACCACCTTCGTGCAGCGGCAACTCGGGGATGTGCTGATCGCCTGGGAAAACGAGGCGTATCTCACGCTGAAGGAATTCGGCGCGGATAAATACGAGATCGTGAATCCTTCGGTGAGCATCCTTGCGGAACCGCCGGTCGCTTGGGTGGACAAGGTCGTGAAGAAGCGGGGTACTGGCGACGTCGCGAAGGCTTACCTGGCGTATCTCTACTCACCTGAGGGACAAGAGATTGCCGGGAAGAATTTCTATCGGCCGCGATCCAAGGAAGCGGCTGCGAAATACGCGAAGCAGTTTCCGCAGATCAAATTGCTGACGATCGACGAGAAGTTTGGCGGCTGGGCCAAAGCCCAGAAGGAGCACTTCGCCGACGGGGGCGTTTTCGATCGGATCTACCAGCCCTAAGCAACTCCGCGGGACGCGACGCGTCTCGCCTTCCTCATTCTCTTCGCACCATGAGCGCGCTTATCTCGCCTTCCTCACTCAACGCCACCCGCGAGTCGATGCTCCGGGAGATTCGTCCTTCGAACATGCAGACGAACGGTCTGGATGAGCCGGTTCGGCGATCCATCAAGGAACTATTGCTGCCCCTCTTCGTGCAGGTCGGCACCAGCGCGCACAGTTTGCGCGCGGACTCCGTTGGGTTCTGGCGGCGGGGGAGCGATCGCTACTGGCTGCCGCGCATCATTTTCCGCGGCACTCCGTGCGAGGAGCCGACCATCCGGCTCGCGATCTTCGCCGGCATCCATGGGGACGAACCTGCGGGCACGCTGGCGCTCATCGACTTCCTGCAGTTCATGGAAGAGAACCCGTTCCTCGGCCGCGCGTGCCACCTCTACATCTACCCGCTCTGCAATCCGACGGGCTATGAAGACGGCACCCGCTCGTCGCGCAGCGGCTACGATCTGAACCGCCAGTTCTGGCAAGGCTCGCTGGAACCCGAGGTGGCGCTGATCGAACGCGAGCTCATGCAGCACCGCTTCGACGGCATCATCGCCTTGCATTCCGATGACACGAGCGAAGGGCTCTACGGCTTCGCTCGCGGAGCGACGATGACCGAGCATCTGCTCAAGCCGGCGCTGGCGGCTGCGCAAGCTGCACTGCCGGTGAACGAAGCGTCGATCATCGATGGCTTCCACGCGGTGAACGGAATCATTCACACCGCTTACGATGGCATCCTTTCCGCGCCGCCGGGGACTCGGCCAGCTCCGTTCGAGATCATCCTGGAGTCGCCTCATCACGCGCCGATGGACGCGCAGCGGCACGCGTGCGTTCTCGCGTTGACCGAGATCGTGCGTGAGTACCGCCGCATGGTCGCCTACGGCGCGAACCTCTAGGCGAAGATGGCGCGGAGACATGTGCTGCCCGGCTTCGGGCTTTCGCTCGGCTACACGCTTTTCTACCTGAGCCTGATCGTGCTGATCCCGTTGTCGGCGACGTTTCTGCGCGTGTTTGGGATGGAGTGGGAAGCGTTTGGCAAAGCGGTCGCGTCGCCGCGGGTGATCGCTTCTTACAAGCTCAGCTTCGGCACCTCGTTCGTTGCCGCGACCATCAACGCGATCGCCGGATTGCTGATCGCCTGGGTGTTGGTGCGTTACCGTTTTGCCGGACGCAAGTTCATCGACTCGATCGTCGATCTCCCTTTCGCGCTGCCGACTGCGGTGGCCGGGATTGCGCTTACCGCGATCTACGCACCGACCGGCTGGATCGGACAGTATCTCGCGCCCCTCGGAATCAAGACCGCGTTCTCACCGCTGGGGATCACGATCGCGCTTACCTTCATAGGCCTGCCTTTCGTGGTGCGCACCGTGCAACCGGTGCTTGAGGATCTCGACCTCGAAATGGAGCAGGCCTCCGCCACGCTCGGTGCAAACCGTTTCACCACGTTCCGCCGCGTGATCTTCCCGGAACTGTGGCCGGCGCTCTTGACCGGATTCGCGCTGGCCTTTGCACGCGCGCTCGGGGAGTACGGCTCGGTCGTTTTCATCTCGGGAAACATGCCGATGAAAACCGAGATTACGCCGCTGCTGATCATCACGAAGCTGGAGCAATACGACTATCGGGGCGCGACAGCAGTGGCCGTGGTGATGCTCGTCATTTCGTTCACGCTGCTCCTGATCATCAACCTGCTGCAGCGGCTCTCATCGCAGCGTCACAGCGTCGCTCTTTAGCATGGCTGCCACCGTTGCTCTCACTGTCGTGGCGGCCGCGCCGCGCCGCGTCACGAGGTCCTCGCTGGCCGAGCCGCGGTGGCTGCGCTGGATGCTGATCACCCTGGCGCTGCTCTTCCTCGCGCTTTTTTTGGTGCTGCCGTTGGTGGCTGTTTTCACCGAAGCATTCCGCAAAGGCGCGGAGGCTTACTTCAGTTCCTTTCGTGAAGCTGACGCACTCTCCGCGATCAAGCTCACCCTGCTGACCGCCGCGATTGCGGTGCCGCTGAATCTCGTCTTCGGGGTCGCCGCCGCGTGGGCGATCGCGAAGTTCGAGTTTCGCGGCAAGAGCCTGCTCACCACGCTGATTGACCTGCCGTTTGCGGTCTCGCCGGTGATCTCCGGATTGATCTACGTCCTCGTCTTCGGCGCCCAAGGTTGGCTTGGGCCATATCTCGGCTCGGGCAATCATCCGTGGCTCGGCGACTGGCTGAACGGGCAGGATATCAAAGTCATCTTCGCCGTTCCGGGCATTGTGCTCGCCACGGTCTTCGTCACGTTTCCGTTCGTCGCGCGCGAGCTCATCCCGCTGATGCAGGCGCAGGGAAGCGAAGAGGAACAAGCCGCGGTCAGCCTCGGCGCAAGCGGCTGGCAGGCGTTCTGGCGCGTTACTTTGCCGAACGTCAAATGGGCGCTGCTCTACGGCGTGATTCTTTGCAACGCGCGGGCGATGGGCGAATTCGGCGCGGTCTCAGTGGTCAGCGGGCACATCCGCGGCGAGACCAACACGCTCCCGCTGCACGTGGAGATTCTCTACAACGAATACAATTTCGTCGCGGCCTTCGCGTGCGGTTCGCTGCTGGCTTTTCTGGCGCTGGCGACGCTCGCCATCAAGAGCTTCATCGAATCCCGCACCCATCCGGAGAACGGCTCCGCAGGCCTCCGCTGACTTTTCCAAAAGAAGCATTTCATGAGCATCGAAATTCGTAACGTCAGTCGCCGCTTCGGCGCGTTCACCGCGCTGGCGGACATCAATCTCGATATCGCCAGCTGCGAGCTGGTCTCGTTGCTTGGCCCGTCCGGCTCCGGGAAGACAACGCTGTTGCGGATCATCGCAGGTTTGGAATCTGCAGACACTGGGCATGTGCTGCTCGATGGCGTCGATGCGACGCGGCTGCCCGTCCGCGAGCGCCAGGTCGGCTTTGTATTCCAGCACTACGCGCTGTTCCGGCACATGACCGTATTCAAGAACATCGCTTTTGGCCTCAGCGTTCGACCGCGCCGCACCCGGCCGTCCAAAGCAGCGATCCGCGAAAAGGTGATGGAACTGCTGAAGCTTGTGCAGTTGGACGGCCTGGAAGGGCGCTATCCGAGCCAGCTCAGCGGCGGCCAGCGTCAACGCGTCGCGCTCGCCCGCGCGCTCGCGATCGATCCCAAGGTGCTGTTGCTCGATGAGCCCTTCGGTGCGCTCGATGCCAAGGTGCGGCTTGAACTGCGGCGCTGGCTGCGCGAACTCCACGAACGCCTGCACATCACCAGCGTGTTCGTCACGCACGATCAGGACGAAGCCTTGGAAGTCGCGGATCGCGTCGTCGTGATGAAGCAGGCGCAGATCGAGCAGATCGGCACACCGGAGGAAGTGTATGACCATCCCGGCAGCGCGTTCGTGCATGAGTTTCTCGGCAAATCCAACACGCTCAGCCTCGCCGTGGCGGATGGCCGCGCTTCGGTCGGCAACTTCAATATCATCGCCCCGCTGACCAACGATCCGCTGGCTGCCTACGTCCGGCCGCACCACGTCGATCTCTTCCGCGTGCGCAACGGCACGCCGGTGATTCCGGTGCGGGTCAAACACGTGAACGCCGCCGGTGCGGTTGCCCGCCTGGAGCTGATCCGCACCGACAATGGCGAAGCATTTTCCGCGGAGATCCCGCGTGAACAGCACGCGGAACTTGGCCTCGTCGCCGGTGACGAAGCGTTCGCGAAAGTCAATCGTGTGAAGATTTTTCCGCCCGTCTGATGATGGCGAGCGGGATACGACCGCGTTCCGATTAGGTCAGCACATGACCAGCAGCCTTTCCGCCCAGGATGACGGGACGATCGTCATCATTGCCAACCGCGGCCCACACGACTTCGTGTGGGAAGACGGGCGATGGATCGCGAAGACGGCGGCGGGT
This sequence comes from Chthoniobacter sp., assembly GCA_028293645.1. Lineage (GTDB taxonomy): Bacteria > Verrucomicrobiota > Verrucomicrobiia > Chthoniobacterales > Chthoniobacteraceae > Chthoniobacter. Next base: position 10,797 of record JAQGOK010000079.1, on the reverse strand, counting down.
GGCTTGATGACGATGATCGAGCCGCTGGCGCGCCAGCCCGATGTCGCGTGGTTTTGCTGTGTCTCGGAGCCGCCCGGCAGCGAGGCCGAACGCGACGCGCTTTACACCACTGCAAAGGATCAAACCGCGCCCGATCTCAATGTGGTCCCGGTGCCCCTGCCGGCGGACGTGTATCAGGACTACTACGGCGAGATCAGCAACGAGGTGCTCTGGATGTTGCAGCACAATCTCGTGGGGCAGTTTGGCTATTCATCCCTCGATGAGCGCCGCCATCGCGCCTGGGACAATTACCTCCACGCGAATGAACGGATGGCGGACGCGGTGCTCGCGACGGAGATCCCGGTCCGCGCGTTCCTCATCCAGGATTATCATCTCTACCCGCTCGCCGAGATGCTGCGGCAGCGTTATCCGGAAACGGCGAGTCTGCACTTCATCCACATTCCGTTTCCCGATCCATCGGTGCTGAAGCTCCTGCCAAAAGCGTGGCGCGAAGTGATGCTCCGCGGTTTGCTCGGCGCGGATGTGGTCGGACTGCAGACGCGCGCGGACGTGCGCTCGTTTCTTTCGTGCTGCGCGGAAGTGCTCGGCGCGGAGGTGGACTTCAGCCAGCGAACCGTGCGCCTGGCCAACGGTCGCGTGGTGCGAGCGCGGGCGTTTCCCGCGAGCTCCGATCCGGCGGCGATCCGTGCGTTGCAAGACTCGCCGGAAGTGCAGGCGGGTCGCGATCGGATCGCGGCAGTGACCGCCGAGATGAACGTCATCCGCGTTGACCGCCTGGACCCAAGCAAGAACCAGATCCTTGGTTTCACTGCCTTCGGTCGGCTCCTCGAGGCACATCCGGAGCTGCATGGCCGCGTGCGCTTTCTGGCCTTCCTCGTGCCGTCCCGGACCGACCTCACGGTTTACCGGCAATATCACGACGCGGTTTATGCGGAGATCGCCGCCATCAACGAGCGGTTCCGCGGAACGTGCGGCTTTGATCCGATCGAAGTCTTGTACACGAACGACCGGGCGCAAGCCGTGGCGGCGATGGAGCTGTGCGATGTGCTGCTCGTGAACTCGCGACAGGACGGGATGAACCTCGTTGTGAAGGAGTGGGCGCTCGTTTCGCGCAAGCCGGGCGTGCTCGTGCTTTCGGAAAGCACAGGCGTCGCGGACGATATCCCCGATAGCGCGTTGCTCGTCTGCCCGCTCGACGTGGAAGGCACGGCCAGCGCGCTCGCCGAGGCACTCGCGATGGGCGGGGAGCAGCGTGGGGCCTGGGTGGAGCAGATCCGCAACGGCGTTCATAAGTGGACCGCGCGCGATTGGCTCGAAGCGCAACTGAAGGAACTCGGCCTTGCTTTGGCCGCTCCTCCCGCGAAGCCCGAGCCAGCGCCGATTGCGGAGCCGGGCGTTGTCGAACGCGAACTCACGGTCCGTAATCGCGAAGGGATCCATGCGCGGCCCGCCGCCGCGTTCGTCCGCTGCGCCCGCGAGTTCGACGACGAGATCGAACTATTGAAGGACGGCGAAAGATATTCGGCAAAGAGCATCCTCGCCGTGCTCACCGCGAATCTCAGTTGCGGCAGCACATTCCGGCTGCGGGTCGAAGGTCCCAATGCGGATCTGGTGGCGCAGCGGTTGAGCGAGATCGTTGCGTCCTTTGCCGACGAGGATCGCTAGCTCGCGCCGGCGGGGGCAGTGGAAGTGCTTTTGTTGTTGAGCCGTTGAGCCGCAAAGAAAATTGCTCGTTCGCCCCGCGGCGTTGCTGCTTTGCTCCATCGCGATGCCTGCGGAACTTATCCTGACGCTCGATCTTGGCACTTCGTCCACCCGCACGGCGTTCTTCGACCAGCAAGGACTGCGGGTTGCCGGAGCAACCGCGCAGCAGAGTTATCCGCTGATCACCTCCGCGGACGGCGGCGCGGAGCTGGATCCCGGAGTGCTCTTGCTGGCCGTGGTGCATTGCCTCGAGCAGACGATGCATGCGTATCGCACCGATCCTTCCCTGCGGGGACGGGGCGTCGCCGGAATCGCGGTGTCGTGTTTCTGGCATAGCCTGGTTGGTTGCGACGCACGCGGCGCTTCGCTCACCAACATCGTCACCTGGGCGGACTCACGCTGCCGCGAGGAGGCCGCAAAGCTGCGCGAGCGCTTCGACGAGAAGAAGGTGCACGCGCGCACCGGCTGCATGCTGCGCGCATCATTCTGGCCGGCAAAACTGCGCTGGTTGGAACGCACGCACAGGCGCAAATTCCACACGGTGAAGCAGTGGATGTCGCCCGCCGAGTGGCTTCAACACACCCTGGCCGGCGATGCGAACTGCGCGATCGGCATGGCCACGGGCACGGGGCTGTTCAATCCGGCGAAGCTGACCTGGGACGCGGACTTGCTGAAATTCTGCGAGATTTCACCGAAGCAACTGCGGCCGGTGAGCGACGAACCGACGCCCGCGAGTGGAAGACTCGCGGCGCAATTTCCCGAACTGAAAGGCGTGCCATGGTTCCCCGGGATTGGCGACGGAGCAGCGAGCAATCTCGGCTCCGGTGCCACGAAACCGGGACTGGCGGCGATCAACGTCGGCACCAGCGCGGCGATTCGCATCATGCGCGATGCGGGTACGGTGCAGGCGCCGTATGGGCTGTTCTGCTACCGGGTCGATGCGCGGCGCTTTCTGGTGGGTGGCGCAGTGAGTAATGCGGGGAATCTGCGCGCCTGGTGTTTGCGGGAGCTGAAGCTCGCGTCCGATGTGGAACTCGAGGTCGAGCTCGCGAAGCGTCCCGGTCCGGATCATCAGCTCTTGGTGCTGCCATTCTGGACGGCCGAACGCGCGCCGAGCTGGAACGAAGACGCCACCGGCACCATCCACGGGATCACGCAGCACACCACCGCGCTGGATCTGCTGCAGGCGATCACCGAAGCGACCTATCACCGCATCGCACGCATTGCCGAACTTGTGCTTGCCGAGGCAACGACGCCGCCAAAGTTCATCGTCAGCGGCGGAATCCAGAACTCCGCTTCAGCGATGCAGCGCCTGGCCGACGTGCTCGGGCAGACGATTTTCCCGAACGACGAAATGGAAGCATCGTCGCGCGGCGCAGCGATCTACGCTTTGGAAAAGCTGGGCCACGAACCCGCACATCCGCCGACCGGTCGCGCGGTTCGTCCGCGGGCGAAATATGCCAAAGCCTACGCGGCCGAGCGCGTTCGTCAGCTCGCGTTTGAGGCGCTGACCTCGGCCGGCGCCTAGGGCGACTTTAGCGGCTGCCGCTCACCGAGCCGCCAGCGGTCGCGCCGCCGCTGATCGATCCGCTGGACGTCGCGCTGCCACTTCCGCCACCGCTGACCGAACCCCCAGCGGAACCGCCCCCGGCACAACCACTGAGGAAAAACATCGCCGCGGCAAGGAGGGAGCAGGAGAGGATCGTTTTCATTTGCTGTGGATCGTGGCGGAACTCGCCCGCGCGCGTGTGAGGGTGCGGGCGTGCGAAAGGAACGACGCCAGTGCAGGGAGCCGTGGCAGAAATCCGCACCCCATTTCCCCGAAACTGACGGCTCCAAACAGATCCTTACGACTGGTTCTAAGAACCGCATTGCGTCGCTCGTCTTTCAATCCAGAGGACCAAACTACGCCTGAGCCGAAGGCACGAAGGGTGCTCCCCTGCGGCGTCCCTAATCATGCACGAACTTCGCAATCAACAGATCCTCTGCGCTTACGCCCTCCTCTTGACGGTGGCAGGCGGAATGGTGGCGATGGATCCTTTCAGCCCGACAGACTTCCGGGCCGCTCAGGTGAATCCCGCGGCGCGAGCGGAGCCGTTGCCGGCCTTGTCCGTTGTGCTGCCCAGCGAGTTACCGCCTGTGGCTGACAGCTCGGGCCCCGCGCGCGAGGTCGTGCAGGCACGCCCGAGCGTCGCGCTGCCGGCCGTCGCAAAACCGAAGCGACTGGCAGCACCCGGAACCGTCTATGTTACCACACGAGTAAGCGTGATGGCACAGAGCGGTGTGCATGCGCTCAGCCCAGGCACGCCCGTGAGGTTGCTGTTGCGCAAGGGCAACCGGCTCAAGGTCACCGATGGGCATCATGATTTCGAAGTCACTGCCGCGCAGGTCACTACTGACATTGATCTGGCGGAAAGCCTGGCACGCGCCATGACGCTGGCCGGCGGACCCGTGAGGCAATGAACGCGTGTTACATTCGTGAAAAGAAAATGCGCAACGGCGGGTTGACACGCTAGCAGCCGTCCGACACTTTCTCGGCCGTCTAGCGGAAGAAGGCATTCGGCACTCAAAGGAACAAAGTTATGCGGACCCTATTAATTCTGGTCGTCATCGGCGCACTCGGATACCTCGGTTACACCTATCAGGAGGAGATCAAGGAGCAGTTTCAGAAGATCACTCAGAAGGGCGAACCCGCGAAAGACTCGGAAGAAACGGCCCAGGCGCCCGGGGCGGAAGCTCCTTCCGGGGCTGTCCAACCTGCAGCGACACCGGCCGAGAAACGCACCGCGCCTCCCGGCGTTTACTACGTAACCAAGCGCGTCAGCGTGCAGGTTGAACACGGCATCAAGGCGCTCGTGCCCGGGGAGATGGTAAAGCTCGTTTTTCGCAACAAGAACGGCACGGCTCGCGTCACGACGGGGAAGGAAGATTTCGACGTCAAAGAGTCGCAGCTGACCAACGATCTCGCCACCGCCGAGCGGGCGCGGCAAGAAGGCGGTTTGCCGTAAGCGGCGCGCGCCAGGGAGCCTGCCGGACGCGCGCGCGGCTTTCCCGGAGGGGCGAAGTCTGATTCCTTCGCGTCCATGACGGAAACGGAAGCGTGCATCGCGCTCAATATGGTGCCGAACCTCGGCCCGGTGCGGATGCGCAAGTTGCTGGAAGTCTTCCAGACGCCTGAGCGGGTGTTGCAAGCAAAGGGCGCAGAGCTGCATGCGGTGGAAGGGATCGGTTCGGAACTGGCGCGGGCGATCGCCAGCTGGGAGCAGCACGTGGATCTCCCCGCGGAACTTCAACGCATCAAGGACTTTGGCGCGTCCGTCGTGACGCAGGCTTCACCCGAGTATCCGCGGGATCTTCGCCAGATCTACAACCCGCCGTTTCTGCTCTACGTCTGGGGCACCCTCGAGTTGCGGGATCATCGGGCGATCAGCGTGGTCGGCTCGCGCAAGACGAGTCACTACGGCGCGGAATGCGCGAAGAAACTCGCCTACCAACTCGCTTACGCGGGGCTAACGGTCGTCAGCGGGCTGGCGCGGGGAATCGACACTGCCGCGCACCAGGGCGCGCTGGCGGCGAAGGGCCGAACCGTTGCGGTGATTGGCTCCGGACTGATGGATCTCTATCCACCCGACAATCTCGGGCTCGCAGAAAAGATCGCTGAATCCGGAGCAGTCGTGAGCGAGTTCCCGATGACCTTTCCGCCCGATCGGCAAACGTTTCCCTATCGCAATCGGATCGTCGCGGGCTGGGGTTCGGGGTTGCTGATCGTGGAGGCGGGTTTGAAGAGCGGCGCGCTGATCACAGCCGGACAGGCGATCGAGCAAGGCCGCCTCGTTTACGCCGTGCCAGGCCAGATCGATCGCCCCACCGCTGCGGGTTCCAATCGGCTGATCCAGCAGGGCGCAAAGCTGGTCACCAGTGCAGGCGATATTCTGGACGATCTGCATGCGCTCTTCCCGCCGAGCAAGCTGGAGAGTCAGGCAAAAGGCGCTGGCGCAACCATTTCCGAAAGCGAACAGATCGTGCTCGATGCCCTCGACCTTACCGAGACTTCGCTCGATGCGCTGGTCGCAAAAACCCGTTTGCCATCTCAAAAGCTAGCTCCTACGTTGCTCGCCCTCGAAATGAAACGGCTGATCAAGCAGTTGCCGGGTCAGCAGTTTGTGAAGCTTTAGCGCGCCCGTTGTTCATGTCCAAAACTCTCGTCATCGCGGAAAAACCCAGTGTTGCCGCCGATCTGGCGAGGGTCTTGGGAGGGATGAAGAAGGAGGGAGATTTCTTCGAAAACGACCAGTACCTCGTTTCCTCCGCAGTCGGTCATCTGCTCGAACTCGCGCCGCCGGAAGGTTCGGAACCAGCGAGGGGGAAGTGGAAAATCGAGAACCTTCCCTCACTGCCGGCGCAGTTTGATCTGGTGCCGATCGAGAAGAACGCGGGAAGGCTTGCGGTTCTGCGTCGGCTGATCAAACGCAAGGACGTCACCGCGCTCATCAATGCCTGCGATGCCGGGCGGGAAGGGGAGTTGATCTTCCGCAACCTGGCACGCGCTTGTGGCGCCAAGCAGCCGCTGCAGCGCCTTTGGCTGCAATCGATGACGCCCGAGGCGATCCGCACCGCGTTTGGCCAACTGCGCTCCGATGAAGAGATGCGGCCGCTCGCCGATGCGGCGCTTTCGCGAAGCGAAGCCGATTGGCTGGTCGGGATCAATTCCACGCGAGCGCTCACGGCGTTTAATTCGCAAGGCGGCGGCTTCAGCAAAACGACGGCGGGCCGTGTGCAAACGCCAACGCTGGCGATCCTCGTCGAGCGAGAGGAAAAGATCCGAGCCTTCGAATCGCGCACCTATTTCGAAGTGTTTGCCGACTTTGGTGTCGCCGCCGGCAGCTATCGCGGACGCTGGTTTGATCCTGCTTTCAAAAAGGCGGGCGAAGAAGACGCTCGCGCCGAGCGCATCTGGGACAAGGAGAAAGCCGACGCAATCAAGGCCCGCTGCGAAGGCCAGCCTGGCACCGTCGAAGAGGAAAAGAAGCCGACCACGCAGGCGCCCCCACTCCTCTACGATCTCACTACGCTGCAACGCGAAGCGAACCAGCGGCACGGTTTTCCGGCGCGAATGACTTTGCAAATCGCGCAGGCGCTTTACGAGAAGCACAAGGCGCTGACCTATCCGCGAACCGATTCGCGATACTTGCCGGAGGATCACATCGCCACGGCGAAACACGTGCTCGGCAGTTTCGAAGATCGGACCTTGTCGGTGCATGCCGAGCGCGCGCTGGAGCGTGGGATGGTCCATCCGAACAAGCGCATCTTCAACAACGCGAAGGTGAGCGATCACTTTGCGATCGTCCCAACCGGCACCGCTCCGAAGTCGATGAGTGAGACCGAGCAGAAGATCTACGACATGGTCGCTCGCCGCTTCATCGCGGTATTTTACCCGGCGGCGCAATTCGAGATCACCACGCGAATCACCACGGTGCTGGCGGATAAGTTCAAGACGGACGGCAAGATCATCGTCGATCCGGGCTGGCTCGCGGTGTATGGCCGTCAGGCCGAAGGCGAAGGCGAGAACGACAAGGCGATCGTGGCGATCCGACCGGGCGAAGACGCGCGAACGGAAGCCATCGAGGTGAAGGAGAACCAAACCAAACCTCCGCCGCGCTACACGGAAGCAACGTTGCTCTCCGCCATGGAAGGTGCCGGCAAGCTCGTGGACGACGAGGAATTGCGCGAAGCAATGAGCGAACGCGGCCTCGGCACGCCGGCGACCCGTGCGCAGGTCATCGAAGGGCTGATCTATGAAGGTTACCTGATCCGCCAGGGCCGTGATCTGATCGTCACTGCGAAAGGCATTTCGCTGATCACGCTCCTGCGGAACCTGCATGCGGAGGCGCTCACCAAGCCGGAACTCACTGGGGATTGGGAATCCAAGCTCCGGCAGATCGAACGTGGCGAGCTCTCGCGCGGTGCGTTCATGAGCCAGATTCGCGACCTGACCACGGATGTCGTGAGCAAAGTCCGCGGCGGCATGGGCACGGTGGTGCAAGGGAACTTCAAGGACCTCGAAGTCACCTGCCCAAAGTGCGGCACGGATCGCTTCAAGGAGAGCTTCAAGGCTTACGAGTGCGTGAACCCGGAGTGCAAACTCCTCGTCTGGAAGAACATGTCCGGCCGCGAGTTTGAGCGCGATGAAGTCATAAAACTGCTGACCACTGGCCGGGTCGGTCCGCTCGAAGGGTTCCGCAGCAAGCTAGGACGAGCGTTCAACGCGGAGATCATTCTCGGCGAGGAAACGGAGTGGAAACAGAAGTTCGACTTTGAAAAGGACGGTGAAGGTGGCGAAGGCGGAAAGCCGCTCGATCTCACCAACGCGCGTCAGCTCGGTGAGACGCCAGCGGGAGTGGTCTATGAGACCGATGCCGCGTTTCTCTGTGTGCCAGCCGGTGAGAGCGTAAAGCCAATCCGCATGGGCAAATCGATCTGCCAGCGGCCCATCCCGGCGGATCAGGCGCTGAAAATCTTCCGCGATGGGAAAAGCGATCTGCTCCCGCGCTTCATCTCGAAGAAGGGCAAACCTTTCGCCGCCTATCTCAAGCTGGATGGAGCCAAAGTTGGCTTTGAATTTGAGCCGCGCGTGAAGAAAGCGCCCAAGCCCAAAGTCACTGCGACTCCGAAAGCCGCGTAGCGTTTCTCAAAATCGGGCCGGTGGCGTCCGTGCTACGGCCCCTGCGCAAAGCGCGCGCTGCTCCAGAACTCGGTGACCCCGCCGTTACTCTTTCGGCAGCTCTTTAACCTCGATCTTCCGGAACGAAACGGCGCCGTGGTCGCCCTGAAGGAAGAAGGATCCTGGCTCGTTCACCTTGCTATCGAGTTCGCTGCCGGTCGCGCGTTCCACCGTCACGTTGTCGTGAATTTTCTGGCCGTTAAGCGTCACGGTGACCTTGTCACCGATCATTGTCGCTTCCACGGTCTGCCATTCGCCGCCGGGTTTTGAGGCGAACACGCTCGGCGCTGTGTGCTGATAAATCGCGCCATTGCCACCTTTCGCCGGCTTGCCGCTCTTGAAGTCGCCGAGGATCTGCAGTTCATGCCGACCGCGCAGATAGAACCCGGAGTTCGAGCCGTCCGGCACCTGGTATTCGTAACGCACCGTGAAGTTCCAAAACTTTGCATCGCTCACCAAGTCCACGCCGTGCGCACCTTTGGCCAGGTCGTTCTTCAGCACGCCATCGACCACTTTCCACGCGCTCTGACCATCGGGTTTCCTCAGATGCCAGCCGGACAAGTCTTTGCCGTTGAAGAGCGGTTTAAAGTCTTGGGCGAGGAGCGAAGTCGAAAGCGCCAGCGCGACGAGCAGAACAGTCGAGGTGAGTTTCATAGGGCAGATGTGAATCGTTCGGTTATTCCGCAAGGCCCAGTGCCCACTTGATGCCGCCAAGGATGTGCTGCTGGAACTGCTTCGCCGTCTCCGGCGGATTCTCGCGACCTTTCAGATCCGCGGAGTCGTCCCACACGTCTTCACGATGCCCGAGGCTCGTGTAAAAGACTTTCCCTTTGCCCTGCGTGCGCACCCAGCTCACTCCGTAATGCCCCGGCGCGCGACTCTGCGGATGCTGATCCAGGATCCAGAGATCGCGCACCCGGGCCGGATCGTAGTTCTTGAACTCGTACATCTCCTCCTTCTTGATCGTCCACGTCTCCGGCAGTCCGGCCGTGCCGGGATGCTTGGCGTCTTTCTTCTTCAGATCCACGCCGACCTGAGCGCCGTGCGTGGCGAATTCGCCGCCGAGCATTTCGATATATGGCTTGAAGTTGTGGAAGGTGTCGCTCGCGGAATGCATCCCCATCAGCGCGTGGCCGTCTTCCACCCATTTGATGAACCCCTCGCGATCGGGCAGGGGAAGGTCGCCGGTGGTGTTGGCAAAAATCACGCCGTCGTATTTCGCGAGGTTGGCTGGGGACAGCTTCTCCATGCTCGCCTTCAGCTGCGCGTCGAATTCCTGCTGCGAAGCCTTCGCCCGCTCGTCGTCCGCCGCCGTCCACTTCGCCACTGCTTCCTGATATTTCGCCTCTTCTGAGGTGAACTTCTTCAGGTCGTTCTCGTACTTCGCCTTGGCCTTCTCATCCGCATTGGCCTTGAGTTCGCCCGGCTTCTTCGGGGCACTCGGCTTCTTCACCACCTGCACTTCCGGCTGCCGCGCGAAATCGACGATGGTGAAGGCCTTGCTCTCCGTCGCGAGCTTCTGCAGCACCTTTTCGGCAGTCGGAATCGAGGAATGGCGGAAGCCGGTGGTGACGGTGACGACCAAAACCTTTTTGGCTTCCGCAGCCATCAAAGAGGTGGCGGTGGCGAGGCTTGTGACGAGAAAGAGTACGTGAAGCGGGCGGATCATGGTCGGAGGGAGAGCTTGGAGTAACTTGGAAATCCGAAAGGATGGCAAGGCTTAGGGTTCGTGTGGCTGATCAGTCGCCGAGGCGTGATCACGGTCCGGCTCTCTCCGGTGCTGCTCGAGCGTTTCCCGCATAAAGGAGCGCACTTGTGAGTCTTGCGGAGTTCGACTACTGACCGCGACCGATGCCTGCGAACCCGCTCTCTGAACTTTCGCCGGCGTGGTGTCGTGAATGTGGAGCAGAGGTTGAGCGCGACGCTTTGGACTGTCCGGCCTGCGCCGCGCCGCGGCCTTCGCAGACTGATTGGGCGGGCGAAGGTTTCGAGTACCGCTCCACTCGCGAGTTCCGCGGTTGGCCGCTCGTCCATATCGCTTTCGGCATCGATCGAAGCGGCCGCATCCGCACCGCAAAAGGCATCGTCGCCGTCGGCCAGCGCGCTGTTGGCGGCGTGGCAGTCGGCATCCTGGCGTTAGGGTTCATTTCCTGCGGAGTCATCTCTGCCGGGGTTGTGTCCTTCGGCATCGTTGCCGTGGCGCTCGCGGTAGCCTGCGGGGTGAATGCGATCGCCCCAGTCGCGTTGGGAGTCGTTGCCGTGGGTTTCGCAGTCGGTGGTCTTCACCCGATCGGCTGGAAAGTGATCCTTTCGGGCGCCGCCGATTTGCGCTGACTCCTCTGCCACCAAGTAGATGGTGCCGCCAGTGAGAC
>JAQGOK010000076.1 GCA_028293645.1 Chthoniobacter sp. | reverse complement strand
CCCTCATCTATGCGGATGTGCGAGTGCAGGCAGCCGAGAAGGTCTTCATTGCGACGCTGATCTTCATGACAGCGCTGGCGCAGCTTTGGATCAATCACCCGCAGACGTTCGCGAAGAACTCGCGGATCCTGCTCATCTTCAGCGTCATTTTGCTGCAACTCGCGGTCGTCAAAGTGATCCTGATCACCGCGGACAACCAGGTCTATTCAGGCGTCGCTGGCATGTTCACGCCAGCTCAGCGCAAACAGCTCTGGCTGCTCGCGATTCCGTACTCCCTCGCTCCGCTGATTCTCTCGATCCTCCTGGGCAAGAACCACGGCCTTTACGCCGCGACTTTCGTCAGCTTGTGGGGCGCGATGATCTATCGCGAGATCGACGCGATCATGCTCGTGATGAGCCTGATCAGCGGCTTCATCGCGGTGTTCATCACGTTGCAGGTCCGGCGTCGAAGCCGGCTGGTCCGGGCGGGCGTTTTCGTGGGCCTTGCGACGTGGTGCCTTGCGTTGCTCTTCGGCTTGATCGGGCCGATTTCCTGGCAGTCGTTTAGTTCGACCGACTGGAGAACTGTCGGAATGCAGAGCCTCATCGCTGTCGGGAGCGGCATCATCACAGCATTCGTGGTCGGCGGCGCGTTGCCCGTGATGGAGTCAACGTTTCGCGTCACGACCGACATCTCCTGGCTCGAGCTCGCGGACTTGAATCATCCCTTGCTCAAGCGCATGACCATCGAGGCGCCCGGCACCTACCACCACAGCCTGGTCGTCGCGAACCTCGCGGAAGCCGCAGCGGAGGCAATCGGAGCGAACGTCACGATGTGCCGCGTCTGCTCTTACTTCCACGATATCGGGAAGCTCGTGAAAGCGGACTACTTCACGGAAAACATGCGGCGCGACCGCAATCCACATGACGACCTTGCGCCAACGATGAGCGCGCTCATCATCATCGCGCATGTGAAGGAAGGCGTGGACCTCGCGTTGAAACACGGCCTGAACCAAAAGATCATCGATGTCATCCAGCAGCATCACGGCACTTCGAGCGTTTTCTATTTCTACAAGCGCGCGCTGCAGCAACAGGAGGATGCCCGAGCCGGCGGCAAGATCATGAACATCCGCGACGAGGACATCCCCGAAGTCCGTGAAGAAAGTTTCCGTTATCCCGGACCCCGCCCGCAGACCAAAGAGTGCGCAATCATCAGCCTCGCGGACACGATCGAAAGTGCCAGCCGGAGCCTCGAGCGCGTCACGCCCCAGAAGATCGATCAGCTCATCGGCGATCTCGTCCAAAAGCGCCTGCTCGATGGTCAACTCAAGGAGTGCGATCTGACCATGCGCGAGCTGGAGGAGATCTCAGAAAGCTTCCGGCACACCTTGCAAAGCATGATGCACAGCCGGGTATCTTATCCGAGCGAGAAGAACGACAAAGGGGACCGGCACGATACTTCGTCGCACTCCCGCACCCGAGCGATCCCGCCAGCCTCCGCGGCGTGATATGCGTCGAGAATCGGCAACGTCGGGTCCGGCTTGATCTTCATTGGCTGCGGCGGCTCGCGAACCACGCCTTCGAGCGCTGTGGCGGGCCCGAGATCGATCCGAAGGGCCTGCTGACGAAATTGGCGGAGATCGATGTGGCGATCGTTTCCGATCGGCGCATGGCAAAGGTTCACCGTGAGTTTATGGGCATCCCCGGGCCGACCGATGTGATTACCTTTCACCACGGCGAGATCGTGATTAGCGCCGACACCGCTCAAGGGTTTGCCTCCGAGTACGGACAAACCGTTGATCGCGAAGTCGCGCGCTATCTCATTCACGGGCTGCTGCATCTCGCCGGATACGATGACCACACGACCAAAGAGCGCGCCCGCATGCACCGTCTCCAGGAGCGCGTCTTGCGAGCTTGCCTGCTGCGTGAGGCCGACAGATAAGTCCCCATGATCCCCCTCCGTTCCTGTCTGCTGCTGACAGCACTCGCGCTCACCGCTGCCGCTCCGATAAACCCCGCGCAGGCTCAAGACGCTGCGCCGGTCGATTTTGCTGCGCTCTTGCGGGACCTCAAGCTGATCCGCGAAACCCAGGTCACGCAATCAAAGCAGCAACGACAAACCGCGCTGCAGCAGGTGCAATCTGCTGCCGCCAATGGTGAGCGTGCGGCGGTCATCTGGGAGGATGCGATCCGCGCTGTTCAGTTCGACGGTGCAGCCAAGGAGGGCACCGCCTTCCGCGACTGGAAGGAGAAAGAAGGCGCAGGGCTGAGCACGAAGGAAGGGCGCAACGCCGCCCGGCTCTATTTCACATGGCTGGGCCTCACCTTGCAGCGCGACGGAGGCGCAACGGTCAAGGACCTGATGCCGCAGGTGATCAACTACACCAAGGAACTCAGCGCGGATCAGCAGGCGATGGATTTGCTGGAAGAAACGATCAAGCGCGAGAAAGAGCTCAGCGCTGGCAAACACGGCGGACCGCGCCGCAGCAACGACGAGCAGGTTGCGAAGCGAATTCACGATCTCGTCCTCGGCAAGGGGCTGGGCGGCAGTGCCGTGGTGCAGTGGATGAAGATTGCGGACTTCGTGAAGCCCGAGAAGTGGGAGACCACCCCTGGCAATTACGACGGAATCTTCAACCAAATCGTCCTGCCGGAACTGCGCGCCCAAAAGGATCCTCGTGTGCTCGACTATTGGGACATGCGCTTGAAGAAGGAAGCGGAGAGCGCAAGCAAGGCCAAGCTGGCGTTCGAGATCGATAAGTTCAACAACGAGCGGCGCCCGACGCTGCTTTGGAACCGCGCGGAAGACATGCTGCTGATCGGACAGAGAAACCGCGCAATGACGGAAATGTTCAACCTGATCAAGACCTACCCGAAGCATCCGGAAGGCGAGGGCTGGCTGGAGAAACTCGAGAACCTGATCGTGAACCCGAATGGCGTTACGCCCACAACCAGCCCCGGTGAAGCGCGGAGCGCTGAAGCTGGGACTACTGGCGTGTCGCCTGGCAGTCTGCCGGCCGCACCAGTCGCCCCTGCTCGCCCAGCCCCGCTTCTGCCAACGCCTGCGCCTCGACCAGGCCTCGCGCGCTGATTTTTCCGCAATGCCGCTGACCACCACTGAGACTCGGTCCAGGACTGAAGACGCAACGGACGTCCCGTGGAATGTGGTCGTGCATAATGACCCGGTAAACCTGATGAGCTACGTCACGCGCGTATTTCAAAAGGTATTCGGCTATTCGCAGGAGCGGGCCGAAACGCACATGCGTGAAGTGCACGAACTGGGTCGCAGCATCGTCTGGACAGGCTTGCGCGAGCGCGCTGAAGCCTACGTTCAGCAGCTTCATGGCTATCTTCTTCTCGCAACCGTGGAGAAGAGCTGAGCATGACGCTGAACCGGATCGACGAGAACACGATCGCGCTGGAGGAGGTCGATCCATTCTGCGCCGACTTGCTGGAGCAGATCGTTCCTAATGCTGATCCGGGTGACGACCCGGCCGCGAGGAATCGAATCTACAGCTCACCGACCCACGGGGCCGATCCAGAGGCCGACGATGAGTGGAAGGAATATGTCGAACCGGAGTTGCGGATCCTCTTTCGAGACGCGCTCGAAGTCGTGCGCAGCGATCTCGAGAATCTCTCACCTCCAGAGCCGGCCCTCGTTCGGCACCTGCATCTCCCGCTCGATCATCTGGAAGCGTGGATTCACGCCCTGAATCAAGCGCGTCTGGTCCTCAGTACCCGGTTTCAATTCGGCGAGCACGAGATGGAACGTCTCGTCCCGACCGGCGCGAATGACCGTTCGCTGGCGCTGCTCCGGGTGCATCTCTACGGGGCGTTGCAGGAGTATTTCCTGCAGCAACTCGACTGAGATCGGCGCCCGCGTGGCGCGGGACCAAGGCCTGGGTTAAACCGGTGCGGTTGGCTCTTTCGGTTCCTCGCGTCTTGCGGAGTTGCGTGTGCCCGTTTCGGCATGCTTCACTTCGCGGATGAAGTTGCTGTTTTCCCTCCTGCTCACGCTTTCCCTCAATGCCGTCTTTGCTCAAGACGCGTCGCCGAACACGCTTTCTGCCGCGGAGAAAGCCGACGGCTGGAAGCTGCTTTTCGACGGCACCGATGCGTCGGCGCACTGGCGTGGTTACAAGAAAGACAAGCTGCCCGAAAAATGGGTCGCCGAAGATGGCGCACTCGTGCGCAAGGGCGGAGGAGATATCATCACGAAAGACCAGTTCGAGAGCTTCGAATTCAGCGTCGATTGGAAGATCACGGAAGGCGGCAACTCGGGCGTGATGTTCAAGGTGCAGGAGACGGACGGCCCGCCGTACGTCACCGGTCCGGAGGCCCAGATTCAGGACAACGTGAAAGGCAAGGACCCGCAGAAGGCCGGTTGGATGTATCAGCTCTACGCGGCGAAGGTGGACACGACCAAGCCGGCCGGCCAGTGGAACCGCTTCGTTTTGAAGTGCCAGAAAACCGCCGCTGGCACTTACAAATGCGAGCACTCAATGAACGGCACGAAGTATGTCGAATACGAGATCGGTTCCGCGGAGTGGAACGAGAAGGTGGCGAAATCCAAGTTCGCCAAAATGGAGGGCTTTGGGAAGTCGCCCAAAGGGCACATTTGCCTCCAGGATCACGGGGACGAGGTCGCCTTCCGCAACCTCAAGATCCGCGAGCTGAAGTAGCTGGCGGAAGCCTCACGGCTTGAACCCGAGGCGGGTTGCTTCGGCGACGGGGAGCTGCACAAGCACCGGCTTCGCGGTGAGCTTCAGCCAGGCAAGCAAGGTCCGCAGATCGTCGTCGCGCAGCACTGTGCAACCCGCGGTCCCGCGGCGATCGCCTCGCCAGAGATGGAGAAAGATGCACGAGCCGGCGCCCGGCACGTTTGCGGGATTGTGCGCGATCACTATCCCTGCGGCGTACTCGGGAAAGGTGGACATCTTCTCCGACGAATTCCAATCCGGCCCGGCTATGCGCGAGCGATCCACAACCTGATTGTAATAACGCGACTTCGGATCATCCACCGCCTCCAGGGTCGGTGTGATGATCCGAAAGTCCGTCCTGGGTGGCGGAACGTTGCGCCACGTCTCGTGCCCGAAGACAGAAGTCAGCCGGAAGATCCCCGCTGGGGCTCTGCGATCCCCCTCGCGCTTCTCAGTGGGTGGGCCGCGGAACTCGATCCGGCTTAAGCCGATGCCAGGTGCCAGACCATTCGATCCCACCTGCGCCTTCATCGGCTCACCGAGCCGTCGCCACTGACCCGATGCAGCGCGCTCGAAGCGTTGCAGCCTCCCTTGGTAAGCCGACCACTCAGCCGTGGTCACGAGGAGCATTTGGCGGCAGTCCTCAGGAAGAGGAATGACCGCGACTGCGGTCGAAACACTGGTGGCGAGCAGCGGCGCGATGAGCAACAGCAGTGAACGCATGACGCCATGGTGAGCGGGCGTCCGAGTCAGGCCAAACTTTCTTGGATTCGCGGGAAAGAAAACTTGCGGCACCGGTCGAGCCTGTTAGACGTTTCGCCCTCGCAAAGCTCGAGTGGTGGAATTGGCAGACACGTACGTTTGAGGGGCGTATGGCGCAAGCCGTGCGGGTTCAAGTCCCGCCTCGAGCACTTCTGTCGATGGAAGCCCCCGCGCATCGTTGGATGGCCTACCTCGTGCGGCTCCATTTCGAAAAGGGCCGCAAGAAACCGCCTTCAGCCTCCTGGGTGCCATCTCTCTGGTTGTCCGCCTTGAATTCTATTGCGACAGAATCTCAAAAGCTGCTAGTTTCCGGGCCAAGCCATGTCCGCTCCATTCCCCGCCGGCATTTTGACCCTCGCTCGCGCCCGTGTCGGCGAGCGGCTGCGGGTGGTAACGATATGCCCGGATTGTCCCGAATGCGTGCGCCTGCGGGAACTTGGGTTTCAGGATCGCATGGAAGTACGAAAGGTCTCGGACGGCGCGGCGATCATCTGTTCGCTGATGGGCAACCGGGTGGCAATCGGGCGCGATCTCGGCGAGCACGTGCGCGTCGAAAAAGTCGCGGCATGACGGCGGAAGTGGACGAACTCCTGAGCGCTCTACCGCTCGGACAAAAAGGGCGCGTCGTCGGCTTCGATTTGCCGCCGGAATATCGGCAGCGATTGCTTGAGATGGGCCTCACGAATGGCATTGAGTTCGAAGTCATCCGCTTCGCCCCACTTGGCGACCCAATCGACATCAAAGTGCGCGGCTACCACCTTTCCCTGCGCAAGCGCGAAGCCAGCGGCGTGCGCGTTGTGCGAGTATAGGCCGTGACCGCCCTCGCCTCCGCACCGGTTCCGGCACCCACGCGCGACGTAGTCCGGCATGTCGCGATCGCCGGCAATCCGAACTGCGGCAAGAGCACGATCTTCAATGCGCTGACCGGGCTTCGCCAGAAGGTCGGCAACTATCCGGGGGTCACGGTGGAGAAGAAGACAGGGCGCTTTTTTGGCAGCCATGGCGAAGCGATGGAGCTGCTCGACCTGCCCGGCAGCTACAGCTTGCAGGTGCGTTCGCCCGATGAAGCGGTTGCGCGCGACGTGTTGCTCGCCCGGCAGCCGGATACGCCGCGGCCGGATGTCGTCATTTGCGTCGTCGATGCGTCGAATCTCGAACGCAATCTCTACCTCGTGGCGCAGATGCTGGAACTGCAGCTTCCCGTCGTGGTTGCTTTGAACATGGTGGATGTGGCTGAGAAGAACGGCGTGGTGATCGATCTGATGGCGTTGCGCGAAAAGCTCGGCGTGCCGGTGGTCTCGATGGTGGCAACGAAGGGGGTTGGGTTCATCGAGCTCCGTCAGGCGGTGTCGCGCAGTCCGCTCCCACCGCCGACGATCTGCGCGCAAATGCCCATCGTGCTCGAACGCGAGGTGATGGCGCTTGCAAAGGCCTTGCCCGTTCCGGCGGAGCTGGCCCGCGGCGAAGCGTTACTCCTGCTGACTTTGCATGAAGAGGCGCTGGCGGAGGTTACGCATCACGATCCCTCGATGATCGAGGCGACGCTGGAAGCGCAACGACGGCTGCGGGTGACCGGCTTCGATCCGCTTTCGGCACCCGTCGAAGCGCGGTATGCCTGGATTGGCGAGGTTTGCAGTGCGGTCTTGCACAAGGGCGGCGGCTTCGATGCGCTCACGATTTCGGATCGGCTCGACGGCGTGCTCACGCACCGCATTTGGGGCTGGGCGGCTTTCCTGGCGATGATGACGGTGATGTTTTTCTGCATCTTCACCGTCGCCGCGTATCCGATGGATTGGATCGAAGGTGGCCTCAGCGCGTTCGGCGGTTGGGTGGGGAGCCTTTTACCGGAAAGCGATCTGCGCAGCCTGCTCACCGATGGAGTGATTGCGGGCGTAAGTGGCGTGCTTGTCTTCCTGCCACAGATCCTCGTGCTCTATTTCTTTTTGGGAATCCTGGAAGACACCGGCTACATGGCGCGCGCCGCGTTCATCATGGATCGGCTGATGTCCAAAGTGGGTCTGCACGGGAAATCGTTCATCCCGATGCTCAGCTCATTTGCGTGCGCGATTCCCGGCGTGATGGCCACGCGCACCATCGAGAACCGCAAGGACCGGCTCGTCACGATTCTTGTCGCGCCGCTGATGAGCTGTTCTGCGCGGCTGCCGGTTTACGCAATCATGATTGCGGTCTTTCTACCGGTCGCTTCCGCGTGGCAGAAATCCGGAATCATGCTGAGCATGTACATGCTCGGGCTGGTGGTCGCATTCGCCATGGCGTGGCTTTTCAAAAAAACACTGCTGCGCGGCGAGACACCGATGTTGCTGCTCGAGATGCCGCCGTATCGGATCCCATCCTGGAGGACGATTCTGATCCGCATGTGGGAACGCGGCGGCTTGTTTGTGCGCCGCGCCGGGACGGTGATTCTCGCGCTCTCCGTCTTGCTCTGGGCGCTCTCCACTTACCCCAAACCTTCCGATCCAGACGCGACCCCCGCCGAAGCAATCGCCCACAGCACCGCCGGTCGGATCGGCCACGCGATTGAGCCGTTGATCGCGCCGCTCGGCTATGACTGGAAGATCGGCATCGGGCTGATCGGCAGCTTCGCCGCGCGGGAGGTTTTCGTGAGCACGATGTCGATCGTTTACAACGTGCAAGCCGGTGATGACGAAGACACCGCGCCGCTGCGCGAAACGATGCGGGCGGAACGGCACAATGACGGCCGGCCCGTTTTCACTCCGCTGGTTTGCATCGGACTGATGGTTTTCTACGTGCTCGCGATGCAATGCGTGAGCACCGTTGCGATCGTCCGGCGGGAGACGAATTCATGGCGCTGGCCGTTGTTCCAGGTCGCCTACATGACCGGCCTGGCGTGGATTGGTGCATTCATTGTCTTCCAAGGCGGGCGGCTGCTTGGCTTCCAATGAGCCCCGAACTCGATCAGGCACTGGTCGCCGGCGTCATCTTCGCCGCGCTGGGTTATTTGTGTGCGCGTTTGGTGAAGCGTCGGCGCAAAGCGAAGGGCTGCGGCGGGGATTGCGGATGCGCTCCCGCTGCGCCGATTTACCGCCCGAAGATCGACGAGCACTGAGCGTCAGCTCCGGAATTGCGCCGCCGAAGGTTGGACGGATCCTGCGACGCATGACGCGCGAATACGTGGAGATGGCGATCAAAGAGGGCGTCCCCTTCGAGATCAATATGGCGGACGGGAAAAGCTGCCGCGTGAATGATGAATTCTCGAGCGCACTGATCGGGAACATCGCGGTGATCGTGGTCGAAGACGCGCTGCCCCGGATTCTTCCGCTGCTCACCGTCACAGGAATCAGCTGCCTCAAGATGCCGCATCAAAAGCACCACTGACGGCGGCGCGTTCCCTTACGCTGACATACTGGGCTGCCTTTTCGTTTGCTCCTCGCAGACGCCGTCTCTTTAGTCGCTCTTCGCACCCGAGCGTATGAAATACCGGACCTATCTGATCTTTGGAGCGCCTGGCAGCGGCAAAGGGACGCAAGGCAAAATCCTGGGAACGATCCCGCGCTTTTTCCATTGCGCGTGCGGTGACGTGTTCCGCGCGCTCGATACGCGCACGCCGGTGGGCCAGGCATTTCTCGAATACTCCAGCCGCGGCGAACTTGTTCCGGACGAAATCACGTTGCGACTTTGGATGGCGCGCATCGGCGACACCGTCGGTTCTCACGCCTTCAAGCCGGATCTTGATTCGTTGGTGCTCGATGGCATTCCGCGCAGCGTAAACCAGGCGCAGCTGATGCAAGACGTCATCGAGGTGAAGAAGGTCTTTCATCTCGCCTGCCCTGACCGGGCGGCTTTGATCACGCGGCTGAAAAAGCGCGCGCTGAAAGAAAACCGCTTCGACGACGCGAACGAGGAAACGATCCGGCGACGCCTCGCGACCTACGATGAGCAATCGATGCCGGTGCTCAAGTATTACGGTCCCGAACTCGTGCGGGACATCGACGCCACGCAATCGCCCGTGAAAGTGCTCACCGACATCCTGCTCGCGATTCAGGAGGAAAGTTGACTCGGTCGCACGTTTGATGCGGGTCCTTTTCATGGGCACCGGCGAGATCGGTCTGCCCTCCTTTCGTCTGCTGCTGGAGCGATCGGATTGCGAGGTGGTCGCGGCGGTCACGCAGCCCGACAAACCGGCGGGCCGGAAGCAGGAACTGCAAGCATCGCCCATCAAGCAAGCGGCACTCGGCGCGGGTGTCGCGGTGCTGCAACCGACAAAGCTCCGCGCGCCCGACTCGCTCACCGAAATCACCGCACTGAGGCCGGACCTGATCGTCGTGATGGCCTACGGGCAGATCCTGCCGAAGGCCGTGCTCGATGCGCCGAGGATCGCCTGCCTGAATTTGCATGCTTCAATCCTGCCGCGGCATCGTGGCGCGGCTCCGATCCAGGCCGCCATGGAAGCGGGCGATCACTGCACCGGTATCACCGTGATGTACATGGCTGAAGGGTTGGACACTGGAGACATCCTGCTCATCCGCGAAACGCCGATCCGCCGGCGCGACACGGCCGGCGTGTTGCACGATCGACTCGGCGTCATCGCTGCGGAAGCTCTCTCGGCTGCGCTCCCGCTGCTCGTCGCGGGTAATGCGCCACGCATTCCGCAGGACGATGCGCGAGCGACCTACGCGGCGAAGCTGAGCCGCGAAAACGGCCTCATTGATTGGGCGGCTTCGCCCGCGGCCATTGATCGCCGCATCCGCGCGATGAATCCGTGGCCGGCGGCTTACACCTGGCTGCCGACGTCCGACGGTCCCCGCAAGCTGAAGGTTTTCTCCTGCATTCAACACCGCCGCGATTCCGGTGCAGCGGGCGAAGTCCTGCGCGCGGATCGACGGGGCATTCTGGTGGGCGCGGGGAGCGGCGCGGTGCTTCTGCGGGACATTCAACTCGAAGGAAAACGCCGCATGCCGGCGCGTGACTTCCTGCTGGGGCATGCGGTGGAGCAGGGGACTGGTCTCGGATACCCATGAGGATCGCCGCGGAAACGCAGCGGCTGCTCAACCGCCACGTCACGACGCTCCGAAGCTGCACGATTTGTCCGAAGATGCATCGCCCTGCCGTCTCGGGCGGCGCGGTGGTGAGCCGCGTGATGTCGGTCGGGCAGGCACCGGGGAACAAGGAGCCGCTGCTCGGTCGCCCGTTTGCATGGACGGCTGGCAAGACCTTGTTTGGCTGGTTCCAGCGGACCTGTGGAGTGAGTGAGGATGAGTTCCGGGCATCGGTTTACATGGCTGCCGTCTGCCGCTGTTTTCCGGGAAAGAGTCTGAATGGTGGTGGCGACCGCGTCCCGGACGCGCAGGAGATTGTGAATTGCTCGCGCTGGCTCGAAGCCGAAATCGCATTGTTGCGGCCGGACCTCGTGATCCCGATCGGGAAGCTGGCGATTACGCAGTTCATCGCTTTCGACAAACTCACCGACATCATCGGAAAGCAGATGCCGGTGGTTTATCGCGGCCACCGCTTCGATGTCATTCCCTTGCCGCATCCTTCCGGCGCCTCGCCCTGGCATCGCATGGAGCCGGGCAAAACCCTGCTCGACCAGGCGCTCCGCCGCATCGCGAGACATCCTGCCTGGCGCGCTTCCGTGCGCCGTTCAGCTCACGCTTTGGCGCCAGCAGTAGTCGAATAGGACTTCGAACTCCGCGCGCTGCAGCTTCGCCATTTCGGCAACGAGTTCCTCCGCGCCGAAGCGAGCCTGTTCGCATTGGCCGGTGAAGAGGTAAGGGTCCCAGCTCGATTGACGGGCCATGTCGGACGAGATCCTCGCGGCCGTACCGTGCAGCGCATTGAAAAACGGCAGCGTTCCCGCGCGCCGGAACCAATACCGCGCATTCTCAAAATCGGCTTCACGCCGGTGCATCATGCCGTGCCAGTAGGAGCCGAGATCGCCTGGCACATCCTGAAAGATCCGGTGCGCCGGATCGAGCGCGTCCGCCGCGTAGAGCAAACCGCCGCGAACGAGCGCGAAGCCGGCGGGATCTTGGATGGTGTGCTCTCCAGCGATCAAAGCGTCGTCCGCTTCCCGAAGGCGGATCGGCCACTCCCAATCGAACGGCTCGGAAGGCGCGAGCTTTTCGAGCAGCCGTTCTTCGCGAAGGAGCCGGTCGATGAGGTCGGAGTAGCGCTTCATCGGCGTAGCGTCTGGAGCAGGAAGAAGCGTCGCAAGGTTTTTCAGTCTGTGGCAGGAGTGCTGCTTTGGAGAGAGGGTGCCATGAAAACGATCGTGATCCGCCCCGAGATCATCGGGTTCGATAACACCGCGCTCCGCGAGCCTCGCAAGCCGGTCAACAAACTCGCACTCACCTGCGCCATCCTGGTGCCGTTGGTCGGCATTGGCGGCTGGGTCGGCGGCCGCGTGAGCGCAGCGCCCGAAGGCTCAATACCCCGAGCCGCCGCTGCGGTGAAATCCGCCGTCACGCACGCCGAAGTGCCGGCGCGCCCCGATCCGTTGCTCGCTGCTGATGGCATCGACTTGCAGGTGGCGATCGATCAACGCGCCGTTGTGGCGGAGCTCTCCGGCGATGGCCGCGAGCGAGTCGATCTCACCGTCACGAATCGGCACAGCGCGCCGCTCGTGGTGAAAGTCTCGTTCGGTCAGGTCCTCGAAAGTGGGCGCAATGCCGTGATCGTGGTGCGGCCTGCGCAAGTTGAAGTTCCCGCAGGAAGCTGTGTCACAGTGGCTTTGCAGACGGCGGCGATTCGCTCGAGCAATGTGCTGGGCGCCACTGCGTATCACCTGGTGCCGACGACGGTTCCGAAGCTCGATCTCTTGCTGACCTACGTGCAGGAGCATGCGGAGCTCTCCACGGGGGCCATCCAAACGGCGGTCCTGGCTTTGACTGAGAACCTGCCGGTGAGCGCCGTTTGCCGATTCACCACAGCCACCGCCGATCTGCCGAGCCGCTTCGATACGGCCGCGTTCCGCGTCGAGACGCTCGACATCATCTCGGCGTTGACCGTGCTTCGTGAGGTCGGGATGAAAGATCGCGAGCTCGCGCTGACGATTGATCCGCTCTTGAAAGTCGAGGCGATGATCGACCCGCTTTGCCGCGCGAACGCGATGCGCTACTACGGCATCACCGCGGCGAATGAATGGGCTTACTGGAGGCAGGAGTTGCTGCAAGGGGACGAGAACACACGCCACTATGCGTTGTTCGGCATCGCGCGATTCTATCCCGAGATCGCGTTGGAAATGCTGCCGAAGTGGGCGCGCGAGAAACGCACCACGCAGATCTTCCGCGTTGCGGCGGTACAGGCGCTTGGCAACACGCAGCGGCCGGAAGCCGTCTCGATTCTGCGGCAGCTCGTGAATGAACTCGGCCGCAATACGGAACTCGGGCGCGCTGCGATGAACGCCGCGGAGTATCTCGACGATCATCTCGCGAAGGTAGTCGGCGCGCAGCCAAACGTGGCCTTCCGCGGCAGCGCGGAGATGGCGCAGTTTTAGGGTCCGGTGAGCCGCGGTTTCAGCGTGGAGGCAATGCGCTGATCGATAGGGAAACTTCCGTTTTACAGGCTTGGGGCTTTCCTCCATATTCCGCGCCCTCATGAACTGGTTACCCCTCGTCATCAACTTGCTGCTGGCGATTCACATCCTCGTTTCGCTGCTGATCGTCCTGCTCGTTTTGATGCAGCGTCCGAAGAACGAGGGCCTCGGAGCAGCGTTCGGTGGCGGGATGACGGAGAACCTTTTCGGGGCGCAGACCACGAACGTCCTGCAGACCATCACACGTTGGCTTGGCGGCATCTTCTTCGTGCTCACCTTGCTGCTGTCGTTTCTCTATGTGAGGCAGACCGCGCAGAAGAGCACGCTACAGGAGCGACTTGGGACGTCGGCCGCACCGGCTGCGTTGCCAGCACCTGCCACTCCCGCGCCAGCCGATGCAAATGCCGCGCCGGATGCTGCGGCCTCCGATCCGGTGCAGCCTACCGATTCAGCTGCTCCCGCTGCGCCGACGACGGATGGTGCCACGCCAACGACGCCGCCGGCCGGCGACACGCCTGCGGCACCTGCGCCGGCGGCTCCGGCCGATCAAGCTCCGGCTCCCGCTCAGTAATCGGTCGCTTCACCAATTCTCGCGCCGCCGATGTTGATCGCTGCGCGAAGGGTGATGGTCAGCCGCTCGCGAACGATCGAACCCTTGGAATGCGCAACTGCATTGGTGCATGGTGCGCGCCTGATTGTGAATCATCCCGCGCTGCGCTCACTTTCGATCTTCCTCGCGGCCTGCCTCTTCATTGGCTGCGGCCGCGCGCCGGATCGTGCGGACTTCGTATTCCTGAACGGCGCCGAACCGGAGTCGATCGATCCTGCCGCCATCACCGGTCAGCCGGATGGTCGCGTTGCCTACGCGCTCCTCGAGGGGCTCACCTCGTTCAGCGCCGCCGCCAAGCCGCAGCCAGGAGTGGCCGAACGCTGGGACATTTCACCCGACGGTCGCGTCTATACCTTCCACCTCCGCCGGAATGCAAAGTGGAGCAATGGCGACATCGTTACCGCGCGGGATTTCGTCGCTTCGTGGCGGCGCACACTGCTGCCGGAAACGGCCAGTGAATACGGCTACCAGCTCCACTACATCCGCAACGCGAAGAATTTCAGCGAAGGAAAGCTGACCGACTTCAACGAAGTCGGAGTCCGCGCGCTCGATGATTTCACGCTCCAGGTGTCGCTCGACAATCCCACGCCTTTCTTCCTGGATCTCTGTTGCTTCGTGACGCTGCTCCCGGTCCACGTGCCGACCATTGAACGGTGCGATCGCGAAGGGAAAAGCTGGATCAAGCCCGAGAACTTCGTCGGCAATGGCGCGTTCACGCTGAAGGAATGGCGGCTCTTCGATCGGATCCGTGTGGTGCGCAGCGAGACCTACTGGAATCGCGACAGCATCGGGATGAAGAGCATCGACATCCTGCCGAGCGGCCGCCCGATGACGGCGTTCAACTTCTACGCGACCGGCCTTGCGGACTTGATGATGGACAAGGGTCTCGCGCCAACGCCGTTGATGAACGAACTCAAGCAGCGGCCCGATTTTCATGCTGCGCCGTTCCTCGGGAACTACTTCGTCCGCTTTAATACGAAGCGCGCAACGTTCGCCGATCCTCGCGTGCGGCTCGCGTTCAGCCTGGTCGTCGATAAGCAGGTGATCGTCGACAAGATCACGCGCGCAGGCGAAGTGCCGGCATTCAGCTTCGTACCGCCCGGGACCGCCGGATACGAGCCGCCGCCCGGAATGACGCGCGATCCGGAACGCGCCCGGCGGTTGCTCGCGGAAGCCGGTTATCCCGGTGGCCAGGGTTTTCCGGTTGTCTATTATCTCTTCAAAGGGGACTCAGATCTGGACCGCGACATCGCTGTCGA
>JAQGOK010000055.1 GCA_028293645.1 Chthoniobacter sp. | reverse complement strand
AAACTCGAGCCAGCCAAACGCAGCTTTGTCCTCGTGCCCCGGCGCTGGGTCGTCGATCACTCCTTTGCCTGGCTGGTCCGCTTCCGCCGCCTGGGCCGAGATGACCAACGCCTCGCCCCAACCTTCGCGGGCTTCCACTGGCTCGCCTTCCTGAGCCTCATGCTCAACTCGCTCTTCCGCCGAAGTGCATGACACTCTGTTAGAGCCCGTTATGCACTTTGCGGCTCTTACACCGAAGGCGTCGCATCCATCAGCCGGGGGTTGCGAGGGCACGAGCTACCCTGGGGATTCAGGGGAAAGGGTTTCAACTCCAACCGAGTTGCATCGAGAGATGGCGAAGTAGTGTGCTTCCACTCCTTCAGAGTGGACCCACCTTTTGACCGCAAAATTCAGGGTGGCTCGTTCCTTGCGAGCCTGGGCTCGATGATGAAACACCTTCGGCGTCCCCGATTCAAAGTTCATGACACCCTCTAAGGTCTTTGTGTAGTTGCGCCTGCGATGGTTGGACCGCGGCAGTTTCGCTTCCTGATGGCATTGTGAGCCATCAGAGCGGCTCTACGGCGTCCGAACGGACTGCACGGCTAGAATGACTTCACGCCGCCCCACCTAATGGTTGTAGTCACGGATGCCACCGGGACACCGCAGCTTGGGCGGGGTCTTTGAGCTGCTCAAAAAGCAAAACCGACCGCCACGTTTACTTCGCGGGCCTGACCACAAAGCTGCGCGCCCCACGGGAGGAATGGCCCGGAGCTTGGTCAGCACTTGATCCAGTGCCCGGCCCTTGCTCATCCAACTCATCATCGACGCGCAGTCGCCGGCGCGGACCGTTCCCGCGGCTGAAGCCTGAGACGACGATGATCAAAGTGAGTGCCGCCAACGAGGCGAGCCACTTTTCTCCACTGCTGGTTCTCTCCACTTCCTCTGGCTCAGACTCTATGGTGGCCGTCACGGACTTACTTAGACTTCCTGCGAACACGGGCTCGCTCCGTTCTAATTCCCCAGTGGCGGTGACCGGGAAGAGAAGGTGCCGGCTCTCAGTTGACGCAGAGGACTCTTTCACCCCGGCAACTTCTTCCTCGCCTTGGATTGGCTCGATCGGGATCTCGGCTTGCGGCTCCAATAGGGATACACGCCGAGAAGAAAGTTCGTCGGTGTATTCCGGTGTCCGATTCAACGAATTCTCATTCAAGGTAAGCGAAACAGCCGAATTGGGATCGATGCGGCCATGTAAGACATCCTTGATTCTCCCCGCATCTGCGTTTGTATCGACGTCCTCGCTACCGGTGATAGTGCCGCCAGCTTTTCGGGGCGAATCCGCGGTGATTCTGGATGAGTGCTTGCCGAGCAGTGTCCCCGAAAAATCCGCGGTTTCTGGGGTCACCCGTGTCCTGGACGATTGCGCCGCCACCCGGAGGCGGGGGCCGCCGGTCACAAGGTGACCGCCTTGTTCGGGCTCTTGGGTTTCTCTCCGGGGACGAGATATAGGCGCCTCATCCCCTTTTGGCGACGGCGACGAACTCCCGGTTTCTGCTTCGCGGCAATTGGCAGCGGTCCCTAGGATGATTAGTAATGCAATGAAGGTAATCGCGCCGCTTCGTGGGCCTCGCCTTGAGCGGGCAGCGCGCCCTCCTGCTCCCCGCGTGCAAGCTTCATCGATTGCCGAGACCCTGGCTGGCCGATCCGGCGTCCAACAGTCGCCTCCTCCCTCCCCACTGCATCCTGAGCACGGGTACGGATGCGCCTTCGACTGGACCGGCAGCTTTGCAGGGCTCAACGGGCAGCTTTGCAGGGATTGTCCGACCATAGTTCTGTCACCAAATCCACTAAGTCAGCCCGAATCTACTCCTTGAAGGACAGGAAGCACGTGTCATCGGGGTTCTAAAGCTTTGTTCAACTCCGACTGAAGGTGAGATTCCAGCTGGGGCTGGAGCATCGCGCGCTCCTCAGGGAGTAGCCGTCCGGCTGAAGCGAGAGCGGCATACTTGCCTGCCGTGTGGTTGTCACCGGAATCCCGTAACATCACAGAGTAGTAAGTAGCGGTGTTGGGACGCCTGAGTGCCTCTTCTGGTAGTGATCGCATGAGCCTGAGCGCTTCGGTCCTCCTGCCTTGGGAGTGCAGAGCGTAGGCATAAGTGCAGGTATAGGATGGGTTACGCGGGCTGGCTTCGTAGGCTTCGCGGGCTAACTCGACGGCTTTCTCCTGCTGGTTCGCCATGAGGAGAGAGAGGATCGCCACGTTGTTCTTCAGCTCGGCGTTTCTCGGATCGTTCTGCAGGAGTTGTTCATACAAAGCGCGCAACTCCTGAGAGCGCCCGCTGTCCAGGTATAGTTTCGTGAGCACCGAAGGAACCCACTTCTCTTCCGGGAAACGCTTCAACATGATCTGGAGCAACTGCTCTTGCTCAGCACGCCATTGCCACACCCCGCAGACCTTCAACAGGTGGAGCAGTTCGACTCGCTTGCCTTTGTACGCTTCCACGAGATCGCGCCACGCAGCTTGGAACTCGGTGGCTCGACCTTGAGCCCGGACGGCCCTCGCCAATGCTGCGCGACGGTGAAGATCCAGCTTCTGCCACGGCTTCTGCAGTATCGCTTCGGCTTCGCCCCAGCGTTCCAGGGCGGCGCAAGCATCTGCATGGAGCAGCTTGAAGCCTTCGGTATCCCGAGCTTCCCTGGAGACAAGTTGGAGAGCGTCCAGAACCTGTCCTGGTCGGCCGTGCTCCAGAAGCCAGGTGCCCAGCATGGCGGTGGACGACTCGTGTTGGGTGGCGCTCCGAAGTAGGTTGGCGACAGCCGACTCAAGTTCCGGAGACTTGCTCTCAGCGAGAAGATCCAATTGGACCAATTGGTCTTCAAAACTCCAACCGGGACCACTTAACAGCTCGCGCACGGAATCGACTGCTTGATCCAGTGCCCCTCGGCGGCGCGCTTCAAGGATGAGCAATCTGAACGCTTCCACGCGGCGCTCTGCGTCATCGGCAAGTTTCCGCACTTCTGCGCGCAGCTCTTCGCGCGTGTTGCGGGGCCTAGCGACTGCCGGCAAGGTCGCTTCGAAGTCGCAGAGCGGCGAGGGTGCTGGTGCGGCTTTGGAAAGATCAGGGGAAAGGAGGAGGATTTGCGCCCGATTCAAGCGGCCGAAGGGGTGTTCCGGATTTTTGGCGAGAAGCCGCTCCGAGAACGCGAGTGCGGCAAGCGGCTCGTTTTTCTTGAGCGCGAGTTGAACCGCCAGCTCCAATGCACCCAGGTCGTCCGGCACAGCTTTCAGCATTCCGATGATTTGCTCCTCGGCGAATCCGTGCTGATTTGTGGCAAGGGCATGGAGTGCGGCGGTCCGCCGGTCCTCCGCTGTGGCCTCAGGATGCCGCACAAGCTGCCGCCAGAACGTTCCGGCGTTGCCTCCCCGTGCGAGTGAATTAAGCCGGGCCGCTGCCCGAAGCACCGCCGCCTGCTCAGGGTCAAGGTTCAAGGCAGCCTGAGCCTTGGACGCTGCTCCACGGAGGTCTTTGGCTTGCCGGAGCTGCTCGGCCTCTGCAGCCAAGCCTCGGGCCCGCCAGGCCCTCCCAGACCGGTAGATCGGACGGGCGCTGATCAATGCTCCAATCAGGATGAGTCCGATGACGCCGGTGATCAGCAGAGTCCGGCGCCGCCGCATTGCCAGGAGCGGTACTGGCGCGGATTGGGTATGCGATCGCTTCATCGGAGACTCAGTCCATTCAGTAGGCGATCAGCGGATTCTCACGAAATTCCGGACGTGCGCTCTGAAGCGATGCCACGAGTTCGCGCTCTTCGGGTTTCAGACTGTTCTGAGGGATCGTGGCGGCGGCGGTCCGCGCCAGGGTGAGTTCCCGGTTTGCGTGGAGCACGGCTGCGCGCACGGCTTGTGCGCTGGGCGAGGCTTTCTCCCACGGGATCTCCACGCCGTCATATTGTTGCAGCGCGGCGGTGGGATCGTTGGAACGCAGGTAACTTAGCGCGACCGTGCTGCGGTAGGCGATCCGCTGGGGATGATCGTTCAGAAGCTTCACCGCTGTTGTGCCGGCGGCGGGGACATTTTCGCCGAGCAGCAGATCGAGATATGCTTCGTCATGGCGGGGAGCCGGATCATCCGGAGCGAGGCGGCGAAGCTGGCGCATGACGTCGCGTAATCCGCGGGTGTCGCCCTGCCTTTCTAAAAGTGAGACAAGTGCGGCATTCGCCCGCAACGCCCAGCTCGGCTTCCTGGCGAGCTGGCGCCACGCTTTCGCAGCTACCGAGAGTACGCCGATCTTTTCGGAATATCGGGCGAGATACGCCAGGTGCGACGGGTTGCGGGATGCTTCATCCAGCGCGGCTTCCCAGTGTGTTTCAGCGGGGAGCGGTTCGTGGAGTTCCAAGGAGACACGTGCAAGGAAGACTTCACGATGGAAGGTCTGGATGGGCGTTCTCTCGTGGAGGAGGATGCGCTGAATTTCCTCCCAATCTTTCCGCGCGGCGAGCGCATCCATGCGGACGAGAAACAGATCCTGTCGGCTGAGCGAAAGGGTCAGCGGAATGAACTCGAGAATGCGTGCGGGATCCCCCTGTTGCTTCGTCCAGTCAGCGAGCGTCAACAGTGCATCGGGTCCGTCGGTGCGAAATTGACTGATGGCACGAGTCATCAGCTCCGCCTTGCGGTCAGGGGCGAGCCGGATCTCGAGACTGAACCCCGCGAGGCGATGCCTGGTTTGCCCGGCAGGATGGTTGAACAGGGCGACAGCCACGACGCGCACGTCGCTCGGGGAAAGATCGCGGGTATTGGCCAACGCCTCGAGAGCTGCAAGAGCGGTGGGGGCGTTGCTCCCGCCAAGCGTCTGGAGCTGCTGAATGCCCTGCGCCCTTCGCTCCACCTCGGGCGAGGACAACAGGAGCTCGCCCCGCCGCAGCAGTGCTCCGGGATGGGCGGGATCGAGGTCGAGGAGCTGGTCCGTCAGGCTCATCGCTGCGGCGGGGTCGTTCTTCTCGACCGCGAGCTGAGCGGCAAGGCTCAGGTTTTCCGGATTCGCCGGCTCGGATTCTCGCAGAATGGCGAGTTGCTCTTCGCATAGTTCGTAGCGTTTCGCCCCAAGGCCGAATCGAATCGCCTCGCGGCGTTCGTCCGCCGTGACGGTGGGCAGCGCAAGGAGCGCCTTCCAGTAGCCGTAGGCGTGGGGCGCACCGACTTGGGTATTGAAACGAGCGGCCGCCCTCATTACGGCGGGCTCGCCAGGTGCGAGCTCAATTGCGGCGCGCAGGCGTTCCGCAGCGTCGTGCCACTGCTCTCCGGCGATCGCCGTCTCGGCTTTCATCGCAAGAGCGCGGGCACGCCACGCTTTCCCAAAGTGATAAACAGGGAGCAGGGCGAAACCCGCAATGACCAGCAGGGAAACAACCCCAAAAAGCGTGCGCCAGCGCCGCCGCCGCGCTTGGTCTAGCGCGGGAGTGGCTGAGGTCGCAGATCGGGAATGGCGCATGCGGAGACGGGTCGGAGGGTTCCACGGAAAGCATGCCGGTGCAATCCCGGCCGTGGGAGAAGCCTTCCCGGAGCTGAGTTTCGTCTGGTGCGGCTGGGTTGCACCTGTTTGGTTCCCTCGTGCTTCACCAAGCGATCGCCGCCACTCCTCTGCGCGCCGGGGATGATCCCTCAATGGGCACAAAACGGAGCTGGTGGGGCACCTGGATTGTGCTCGGTGCGCTCTGGGCGATTCTCATCGATCAGCTGAGCGTCGATTGGGAAATCAACCCGCAATACAGCTACGGCTGGTTCGTGCCGTTGCTGACCGCGTATCTTTTCTGGTCGCGCTGGCCCTCGCGACCGGAACCCGCGCGGCCTGCCGGCTGGACGCTGTTGCTTTGCGCAACCATCGCGGTCGCGCTCGCTTTCTTCCCGACGCGGCTGATCCGCGAAGCGGCGCCGGACTGGAGCGCGGTAAGTTGGTCGCTCGCATTGCAAACGGTCGCACTCACCCTTGCTGCGATCGCCTGGATGGGCGGTTGGAATTCGGTGCGGCACTTTGCCTGGCCGATCTGCTTTTTCCTGCTCGGAGTTGCGTGGCCGGTGCGGTTTGAATCGGCGGTGACGCAGGGCTTGATGCAGCACCTCGCGGCGCTTACCGCTGAGTTGCTCGGGTGGGCGGGCGTTCCCGCTTTGGCGCAGGGGAATCTCTTGCGGCTCAGCACCGGGGTGGTCGGGGTGGACGAAGCGTGCAGCGGCGTGAGGTCCCTGCAGTCGATGCTGATGGCGTCCCTATTCTTGGGAGAACTCAATCGGCTTCCATGGTTCGCCCGTATCGCGCTGGTGGTTGCCGGTCTCGCCATTGCGCTCTTCTTTAACGTTGTCCGCGCACTGGTCCTCGTGACGGTGGCGATCCGCGACGGATTGGAAGCGATTGATAAGTGGCACGATCCGGCCGGGTTCTCGATTCTTGCGGCTTCGTTCGTGGCGCTCTGCTTGATGGTCAGGGTTCTCAACCGCTCGCCAGAACCTTTCCCGAGCACAGCTGCAGCACGCCGTCCGTGGCGGCCGCTCTCTGCGCGAATCTGGGTGCCGGCCATCGCCTGGCTGGCGACCGCCGAGCTCGCGACGGAAGCGTGGTACCGTTCGCATGAGTCACCCTCCGAAGCGCGTTTGGGCTGGTCGGTGCGCTGGCCGGAGACGCACGCCGAATTCAAGGACCGCGAGATCGCGCCCAATGTGCGCGCGATGCTCGCCTACAACGAAGGGCGCGAGGCGGCCTGGCTCCATCCTGACGGCAGCCGATGGTTGATGTTCGCCTTCAAGTGGTATGCGGCACGCACCTCAACGCTCTCCGCACGTCAGCATCGCCCGGAAATCTGTCTGCCCGCGGGCGGGCGAACGCTTTTAGCCGAACATCCGCCGGTCGTGATCAAGGTGGGCGAGTTGCAGATTCCTTTCCGTGCCTACGAGTTCGATAGCAACGGCGAACCGCTCCACGTCTTTTTCTGCCTCTGGGAAGTCGGCAACCGCGATTTCGGGACTCACCTGCGGCAGGATTTCTCGCGCGAGAGCCGGCTCCAGCGCGTCTTTGCCGGGCAGCGAAACCTGGGGCAGCAAAGCCTTGAAGTGATCATCTCCGGGACCGCTTCCCGCGCCGACGCCGAAGCGGCGTTCCGAGCGCAGATGCAGAGTTTTCTGGTTCTGCAGCGGAGCTGAAGGCGCCGTTGAATTCCCCCTTTACAGGCTCTCGCACGCACTCACAATTTCGAGCTCCGCGACGTTCCCAAGTCATGCCCATCTACGAATTCTTCTCTCCGAAAACCAACAAGATCTACAGCTTCTACGCGCGCAGTTTGCGGTTCGCAGGCAAAACGCCGCGCTGTCCGGAGAACCCGAAGTTTCCGATGGAGCGGGTCATTTCCTCCTTCGCGGTGACTGGTCGGGCGCAGGAGAAAAAGGAGACGCCCGGTGGCGATCCGATGCTGGACGATCCGCGCATGGAGAAGGTGATGGCGGAGATGGAGCGCGACTTCAGCGGGATGGACGAGGAGAATCCAGACCCGCGTCAGCTGGCGCAAATGATGCGCAAGATGTCATCGATTACCGGCGAGAAAATGCCGGAGACGATGAACGAAATGATTCGCCGGATGGAAGCGGGCGAAGACCCGGAGAAACTTGAAGCCGAATACGGGGACGCGCTGGAGGATTTCGACCCCGCGGGTGGCGGCGAGGGGATGCCTGAGGAGGACGCGGGCGGGGTCAAGCGGGTGCGTGCGCGCCGTCCCCAGCGGGATCCGATGCTCTACGAGATCACCGAATACCTCGACGAAGAAGCCGGTGGTGAGGCAAACCCGGCCTGAGCGCCCGATGCGTGCTGAAGCCGATTCCGACTGATCCGTAGTAGGGGCGATCGTAGTAATACGGATCGTAGCCGTAGCCGCCCGGCCAGTCGTCGTAGTAGCTCGTGTAGCCGATCGACACGTCTGGTCCGCGGCCCGAGTAATCGCCCGCGAACTCGTCCGAAGCCCGAAGGACCGAGTCGATCACCAAAGCGCTGACGCCTGCACGGCGCATCGCCAGCACGTCCGTTTTGGCGATCAGAGAGGTGACGCCGTGATCTTCGATCTGCCGGAGGATCAATCGCTCCGGGATACCGCGCCGCGTCAGCTCGATCACATCTGCCGGCTCGATCGGACGGCCTTGATCCAGCTTGCTGAGAACGGGCCGGGAAACACCGCGTGCACGCACGTGGGCGAGCTCGGTTTCCGTAAAGGTCGCGCAGCTCGAGAAAACGACAGCGACCGAGGCGAGGAGAAGAACGCGGATCATAAGCTGAGGAAAGTGAATCGGCCACGGTGCGCCCGGAGCGTGAGCGCCGCAAGTCGGGCCAGCACCCGAACGCAGCCGCTCAGTCAAACCACTCGTCTTCCGGATCGAAGGCGGGGATCGGCACGTTGACGATTTTCATCCGGCCGATCGCGCGGTGGCGGCACCCCGGTTTGATGAAGATCGAGCTCATCGGTTTCACCGGAATCAGTTCCCCGTCGAGTTCCATGTGCCCTTCCCCCTCGAGCACGAAATAAATCTCGGTGAGCTTTTTGTGATAGTGGGTGCGCGCGTCCTCGTGGATGTCCACGACGTGCAACGTCGCGAGCGGGTTCTCCGGGCTGGCGAAAGCACGGCGTGAAAATCCGCACGGGCAGGGAACGGGCTCGACCGTGTCGAGCTGCGCAAAGAGATAGTTTTTCATGGGCTGGGAAGCGTCGCGTCGGCTGAGGCAAGCTCGCCGCCGGTTTTGGCGAAAGACTTGGGCAAGGCTCGCACGGCGTCTGCCAGCTCTCGCGGCTCCTGCGGCGCGGCGCCGTAGCGAAGCTTCGCATACGTGGTGGCAACGTGCTGGATCGCCGGCGCATGGTTGGGGCAAGCCGCCGCCGCGCGTTCGCCGAAGCGGATCGGCCCTTCCCACGGCTCACGCACGACCCCGGCGGACGCGAGCAGCTTGGTGAACTTCGCAAACCACCGGCCGATTTCGTCGCGCGGCGGTTTGCCGGAACGGCGCAGCCACAATGACAACAGGCTGAGCAGCACGAGCGCCGCCAGCAAGAGCCAGAGCAGCGGTTCCATCCAGCCGGCGTTCTTGATGCCGATCTGCGCGAAGAAGGAGCGCTGGTTGTCCTCGTCGTAGTTGAGCACGCGCAGGTCCCATTGGTAATTGATGTTGTCCCAAGCCAGCCGCATCTCGCGCATCATCTCGCGCCAGCCGAGCGCGGTGTTGGAAGCGCCGCTGCTGGCGTCGTCGGAAGCGGCCGCTTGCGACTCAAGGTAAGAGGCGAGCCCGGAACTGATGCGCTCGGGCGCGATTGCTTCAGTCGGATCGACGCGCAGCCAGCCTTTGCCCTTGATCCACGCTTCGGTCCACGCATGCGCGTCACTTTGCCGTACGCGCACATACGAGCCGTTGAGTTCGCCGCCGTGGTAGCCGATCACCACCCGCGAAGGAATCCCCGCCAGCCGCATCAAGGTCGCGAAGGTCGCCGCGTAATGTTCACAAAACCCGACCCGCCGCTCGAAGAGGAACTCGTCCAGCGCGTCCTGCCCGTAACTGCCCGGCTCGAGCGAGTAGCTGAAACGTTCGACCCGGAAATGTTGCAACGCGCGATCAATCACCTCCCGATCCGTCTTTGACGCGGCCCGCCAGCTCTCGGCGAGCGCTTTGACCCGCGGCGAAACCTGGAGCGGGAGGGCGAGGGCGGCGCGTTCCTGTTCGCGCGCGAGCACGGTTTCGCGATTCTCCGGGCGCGAGACGACTTCGTAAGTGAAGAGGTTGAAAAGGATGCGCTGACTCTGCAAATAGCTCCCTGGCATGAAGTCGAACCGGGCGGTGTCGCCCCTCGTTCGCTCGCCGGATGGGCGATCAAGCGCGAAGAGCCATTTTCCACCGTGCGGTTGCAGGTAGATGCGCTGGCGGATCGGCGTGCCGCCGAGCTGGCCGATGCGACGCTCCAGCGGGTCGCGCAACGGTCCCGGTTCCCAGTTCAAGCCGTTGCCCTTCCAGAAAACTGCACCCCGCCAGTACATCTGCGACAACGGCGGGACATTCCCATCCGGGAAGCTCGCCCGAAAGGCCACGGTCTCGCTGAGGGCAAGCGAAGCGACGCTGCCTGGCGACAATCGATCGGACATCCCCGCCGTCCCGATCAGCGAGCGGCTGAATTGAAAACGGAAACCGCCGTAAGCGCGCGGGAAAAGCGCAAACAGCACGAGCGCGAGCGGCAGGCCTTGGAGGAGCAGCGCTCCCGCAGTGCGGCTCGCGCGCCAGTAGGCCCTGGCCTGGCCTCCGCGATGGAAGCAGACCAGCGTCGCCGTGACCCAAACGACCACCAGCCCGACGTACAACCAGAGGAGCAGATCCTGGGAAAAGAAGAGATCGCAGAGCGCCAGGAAATAGCCGAGCAGCGCGAGCACATGGAAGTCGCGGGCACTGTTGGTTTCCAGCACCTTGAGCGCGACCAGGATGATCAGAATGCTCAGGCCCGACTCCGTGCCGAGCATTGACCCGTAGGTGAGCGCGATGCCTCCGGCGCCGAGCGCGATCAGGACCACTTTGAGCGCGAGCGATGGCATCGCTCCGCTGCGTTGGCTCACGAAAAGCCGCATGCCCGCGGCGCCGATCAACAGCAGAACCGCCCATGGCGCCACTTGCGAGAGCAGGGGAGCCAGGCCAGCCAGGATGCCGAGGCAGACGCCGAGCAGCGGTGCAATCGGCAGGACAGAACGCGTGGGCGGGGACGGCTTCATGCGCGATCGCTGGAAGGCTCTTCGAACGCGGCAAGCGCGCGCAAACACGCGTGGTAATGCGCTTCGCCACGCGATGGCCCGAGGCTGACGCCCGGAATCCGCAGCCCGTAATTGCTCCCGTTGCGTTCCGCGGCCACCGTCCAACGCGCGAGCTGGCCCAGCCGGGTTTCGGTCGGCATTCCGGTGAGCAGCTCCCAATCGAGCAGCAGCGTATCGTCGGCGTCACCGGCCCATTGCTTGATCAGCAGCGGCTGGCCGCGGGCGGCGGCTTTCCAATCGATATGCCGCTGCGATTCACCCGGCCGCCAGGCGCGCACGCCGCCAAAGTCGTCGCCTTCCACATGCGTCCCTTCGCGGGTCTGGCGGGCGGGCTCCACGGAAACCGGGAGCGGCCGGGAGCCGTCCGGCTGCGGATACACGGCGTATGCCACCCGCAGTCGGAGTGAGCGTTTCGCGGTGAAGAATCCGAGCGGGAAGCGGCTCATCACCTCGATCGGTAACTCCTGGTAAAGGCCGCGCCGAAGTGCCGGGACGCGCATTTCGATCGCCTCCCGCCCACTGCGCACCAGTTCATCCAGCGCTACTGTGCCGGCTCCTCTGGAAGAGAGGCGGAGGCCAAAATGCGGGCGATGCCGCTCACTTCGGAGATGCAGGGTCGCGACCAGATCGTCGCCGGCAAAGACCGGACGCGGCGAATCGGCTTCGATGACCAGCCCGCGCAGATTGGCCCATGCGTGCAAGGCCGAGACCATCACCATTCCCGAGGTGATGAAGCAGAGCAGGTAAGCCGCGCCGTTGCTCTGGCTCGCGCCGGCATACCACATCGCCATGAGCACCGCGACGAGGCCTGCCGTCTGGCCGTTCGGCAGCACCCAGATGGCGGACCTTTTCACGTTAAGCCACGGCGGTTTCCCGGAGCAGACTTTGCGCAAGCGCGCGCCCGCCTTCCGCGGTCGTTTCGAAATCTTCGCCCAGTCGGTGTGCCATCACCGCGACTCCCACCGCCTGCAGATCTTCCGGCAAAACCATGTCGCGCCGCTGCATGAATGCCCACGCCTGCGACGCGCGCAGCAACGCCAGACCGGCCCGCGGCGAAAGCCCGGTCCGATGCCGACGCCGGCTCCCTTCCAGCACATCCTGCAGGTAATCCAGCAAGGCCGCGGACGTGTGGACTCCGCGGACCGCCGTCTGGATTTCCCGCAACGCTTCGCCTTCGAGCACCGGCTTTAGATCGCGCACGAGATCCCTGCGCTCCAGACCGAGCAACATCGTTCGTTCGGCGCTGCGGCTGGGAACGCCGAGCTCCAGGCGCATCAGGAATCGATCGAGCTGTGATTCCGGCAGCGGAAACGTCCCGACCTGATGCTGCGGATTCTGGGTCGCCATCACGAAGAAAGGGACCGGCAGCACGTGGCTGGCACCATCGATCGTCACGTGGTTTTCCTCCATGGCCTCGAGCAACGCGCTCTGCGTTTTGGGCGTCGCGCGGTTCACTTCATCGATCAGCACGACCTGGGAAAAAATCGGCCCTGCGTGGAAGACGAAGCGTTGCTGCTCGCGGTCAAAAATCGAGTTGCCGAGAATGTCGGCGGGCAGCAGGTCGCTGGTGAATTGGATGCGGCGGAAGTTCAGCCCGAGGGAACGCGCCAACGCATGCGAGAGCGTGGTTTTGCCGACGCCCGGGACGTCTTCGATCAGCAAATGACCGCGCGCCAACAGGCAGGCGACGGCAAGCCGGATGGCGTCTTCTTTACCGACGATGATTTCGCTGACTTGCGCCACGAGCGCCTCGATCCGGGATTGCATGGGCGCGCAACTTCGAACGGAGAAAGCGGAATGTCGAGGGCGAGACCGGCGCCCGGTCAGCTTGCGTAAAACCAGCGACCGAGAATTCGCGCGAGCGGCCAGAGCAGCATCAGGAGCGACGCTGCGAGTGCGCCTTCCACGCCGATAACCGCGCAGAAGGCGGCCTGCACCAGCAGGATGAGCCGGATGAGCTTCCCGATCTGGGGCGGCACGGGCAAAGCGGGCTGGCGCGTGAGCTCGGAAGCGATCTGCACGGCGAAGATGGAGGCGAGCGTGAGCAGCGCGCCCGCTCCGAAGGCATACGCCGGGGTGAGTTGCGCGAGAAAGAGTATGCCCCCGATCACCAGCGGCAACACCGGCAGCCATTTCGCCACGGCGGGGACGTGCACGCGCGTTTCGAAGCGCGCGAGGTTCGTCACGGCCGCGATGTAAAGGCCGACCAGGACCACAGCGATCAGAACGTGGTCGAGCCGACCTGCGCCAATCAGGCGATAGGTGAGGTCGCCGTGTGAAACGGCGGTGGCGCCGAGCAGCATGCTCAAGCTGCGGCACGCGCCCATGTTCAATGCGCCCACGACTGGGATGCGTTTGGTGAAGAGATTGTAGCTCCCGATCGCGGCGAGCAGCGCCACTCCCGTCAGCAGCGTGACGCGATCGATCTCGCTGCAAATCCAAAGTCCCAACGCACAGAGCGCGACGAACACGACGATGACGGCTTCACGCGAAGCAGCGCCGCTGGGGAGCGGACGATGGGGCCGTTCGGCATGATCTTCCCGCAGATCGGCGAGGTCATTGAGCAGCAGGCCGCCCGCGTAAAAGCAGAGGCTCGCGGCCATCGCCAGCCAGAC
The DNA here is from genome assembly GCA_028293645.1 of Chthoniobacter sp. Classification (GTDB taxonomy): domain Bacteria; phylum Verrucomicrobiota; class Verrucomicrobiia; order Chthoniobacterales; family Chthoniobacteraceae; genus Chthoniobacter. The sequence goes on along the minus strand of JAQGOK010000055.1, from coordinate 10,281 downwards.
CCCGCTTTCGATCGCCCCAAACGAGGCGAGGAAGTAGCCCGCCAGTGGATCGCCTGGAACCGTCAACAGATTCGGCGCGCGGAAAAGCTGCAACCAGGCGCGGATCGAAGGGAAGCGGGAAGGCATGCGGGTGGAACTCGGGCGGGAGGGAGAGTCACGCGACCGGCGCATGCAGCGCCATCTTTTTTCCCAACCAGTCGGCGGAATGGAAGCACTCGCCTTTGCTACTCGCCTGGCAAACTCACGCGAGGTCGCTGGCCGCCGAAGACCGCGAGTTCCAGGATCTTCAGGTAACAATCCACGCTTTCGAAACCGATCTCCCGCAGCCAGTCGCAGTGCACTTCCAAAGGCGCAAGCGGCTGCGCGACTTCCCGAGCCTGCGCGTAGTATTCGCGAGCGACCTCCGCGCGCGTTTTCCCCGGAGCGGCCTTGATCGTCTCGCCGAAGATCGAGTCGATCATGTAGTCGTTCCAGATCGATTCCGTCCAACGCGTGGCGCTGGAGACGTGTTCGATGTTGATGAAGATGCCTTCCGGTTTGAGCAGATCGAAAACCTCCGCGTAAAGGGCGCGCTTCCGATCGTCGGGCAGGTGATGCATCGAAAGCGCGGAGACGACGACGTCGAAAGGCGCGCCGGCGGCGACCGAATGCGTCCACTTCGCATGGCTGAAATCCGCCTCAATGAAATGCACCGCTTCGCCGCGGGACTGCAATCGGCGCCGCGCGCCGTGGAGCAGGGACGAGGAGAAGTCCACCAGCCAGGCTTCGCTGTTCGGGTGCTCTTCCAGGAGGGCTGCGGAGAGCATTCCTTCGCCGCAGCCGAGATCGAGGAAACGTTCGACCCGTGTGCCACGCGCCGCGGTGACGAGGCGGAGCATCATATCAATCTGCTCGATGGTGAGCGGGATGGAGGCACGGACCGATTGCAGGAATTGGGCGATCGCCTCGGGGCTGCGCCAGATCGCCGCGGAATCAGTCGTGGACATGAGCGGGCATATTGAACCGGAACGGTCGCGGCGCAACCGCCGCTTGGTTGGGAAGCATGAGCGTTGCGCCAAAACGCTTCTCAACTCCGCGCCGCCGATCCATTCTCCGGCTCGAATGAAGATTCTTTCCCTCCTCCTCGCTTCCACTTTGCTCACCACTGCCGCTTTCGCCGCCGAGAAAGACACGCGCCTCTTCGAGATGCGCACGTATTACGCTGCGCCGGGCAAGCTCGACGCGATGCATGCCCGCTTCCGCGACCACACCGTGCGGCTCTTCGAGAAACACGGGATGACCAACATCGGCTATTGGGTGCCGATGGAGAATCCTGACAGCAAAATGATCTACGTGCTCGCGTTCCCGACTCGCGACGCACGCGAGGCTTCGTTCAAGGCCCTCGGCGCCGATCCGGATTGGAAAGCCGCCGTGAAGGCGAGCGAGGAGAACGGCAAACTGGTGAGCAAAAGTGAAAGCCTCTTTATGACGGCAACGGACTTCTCCCCTGAGATCAAGCCGTCGGCTGGCTCCGGCGATCGGGTCTTTGAGCTGCGCACCTACACCACCACGCCGGGCAACCTCCCTCATCTGCAGGCACGTTTCCGCGACCACACCGTCGCGCTCTTCAAAAAACACGGGATGACGAATCTCTTCTACTGGAGCCTGACCCCGGATCAGAAAGACGCGGAGAACACACTCATCTATCTCCTTGCGCACCAAAGCCGGGACGCGGCCAAGGCTTCGTTCGGCACGTTCCGCAACGATCCGGATTGGAACGCAGCCCGGAAAGCTTCCGAGGAAAAAGGCGGCGGTTCGCTGACGGTTCCGGACGGCGTGAAGTCGCTCTTCCTGAAAGCGACCGACTACTCGCCGACGCGCTGAACGAAGTCAGACGACCTCAGGCACGGAAACGTCGCGAATGGTAGCACCTGCGCGAACGGCGTAAGATTCAGATCTCGCGGAGGGTCACGTTGCCGGTGTAGGGCGCGAGCGGAATTGCCGTGTCGGAGCCGGTGGTGAGCGGGGCGAGGTAGGCGCCGATCTTGAGCAGACCGACCTGTTGGGCGGTGAAGCCTGAGAAGACGGCGGGGTTCGATGATCCGATGACCGCGCCGCCGATGGCGATGCTCGCAATGCGCGCAACGATCGCATCGGTGCTGTCGCTGATCACGTAGTCGTCCACGTTCGCAAAGCCGTCCCCGGCCGCGTCGCGCACCCCGGCGGAGACACTGCTGCCGATCCAATCGCCGGCGACCCGGACCGAACCGACGGAGGCATTGCCGTTGGTGCCGGCGCTGCCCGCTTCGTCTGGCGTGAAGCCGGCCAGCACCATCGCCAACTCGACGCGTCCGCCGACGGTGACACTTCGGATCGCGAGATCGGTCGTGGTGATCCGAGTCGCGGCGGGATCCTGACCGAGCCCGGAGATGATCACCGGCGAGACGCCTTCGGGACTGACATTTCCGACGAGGCTGCCGCGGACGGTGATCGCGCCAACGTCGTGCCAGGCACGGATCGAGGCGTTGTGAACGAGATCGGTGGCGCTGTTCTCGTCGATGCCGGACACGATCGAGCCGCCGATCGCCACGTTGAGAATGCGGCCGGCCTCGATGTAGGCCGAATCCGACGAATTACCGCCGCGCATGTCGCCGCCGATGCTCACCGGCCCGAGTGTGCCGCCGACCACAATGCTGCTCAGCGGGAGATCCTTTCCGATTCCGCGGCTGAGGACATTGGTTGCGCCGACCAGCGAACCGCCGATGGAAACGCTCGCGACATTGCCCCCGGCAGCGATCCCGCCGCCGCGGAGATCGTGGCCGATCTTCACGGCACCGATGTTCACCTTGCTCTCGATGATCCCGTAGATCAGTGATCCGCCGATCGTCACGCTGCTGATGCTCGAGGTGGGACCGGCAGAGATCTCGCCCACGATGAAGTCGCCCCCGATCTTCACCGGCCCAGTCCCGGTGGCACTGGTGATCAGGGCGGCGGTATTTCCGCTGCCGATGAGCCCGAAAGCGGACAGCATCGAGCCGCCAATCGCGACACTGGTAACGCTGGCGAGCTGGCTGAAGATGCTGCCGGAGCGATCGCCAAAGCTGCCGACCACATCGAGCGCGATCTGCACCGGGCCGACCTTTTCATAGGCGAAAATCGTGCCGCTGTTGATCCCCTGGCCGCCGGCGAGCGAGCCGCCGATGAGCACGCTGGCGATGCTGGCGTTCGCGGTGATTTGCCCGGAATTGTTGCCTCGGCCGCCTTTGACATCGTGGCCGATTTTCACCGGACCGAGATCGCCGCCGGAGGAAATCGACGCGCTGTTCGCACCGGCGTCACTTGAAGCGCTGAGCAGCGAGCCGTCGATCGTGACGTTCAGGATGTTGCCGTTCGCGAGGATCGCGCCGGATTGCAATCCGAGCCCGCCGAGCACGTCGTGCCCGATCTTCACCGCACCCATTTCGCGGAAACTCGAAATGAGGCCGCTCGCGGTTTCCGAACCGCCCCGGAGGGAACCTCCCACGGTCACGTTGCCCATCTTTCCGCCGGTCGCCTGGATGACGCCCGAGAACGCGCCCGCGCCGCCCGTGACGTCACCCCCGATCTTCACCGGCCCCACGTCGCCGCCGTTGCTGATCACCGCGCCGGACTTGGGCGTCGCACCGCCGACGAGTGAGCCCCCGACCGTGATGGCGCCGATGCCGCCCTCGGGGACGTTGACGAAGGCATGGATGATGTCGCCATTCACCTTCAGCGCTCCGAGCGCTCCGCGGATGTCGCTCTGGAGATCGCCTCCGCCGCCCTGGGTCGCGAGGCCGAAGCTGCCCATCGAACGGACCCAAAGCGTCTTCAGCCCGGGCGTGGTAATGGTGGCGTCGCCGCAGTCGATCACCGCGAGATCACCTTTCACCGTGACATTCCCGAGGTCCACGCCGACGGCGTTGATCCGGCCAACGTGCGCCAGGCCGTCGCCGGTCGGGGCCTTGGTGACGGTGAAGGTGACGTTCGCGCCCTGAAAACCGGCGGCGGTGAGGTCGAGACTCCGGAGGGCGCCGGCCGCTCCACCGGAGAGGGTGAGGTCATTCATATCCAGCGGACCCGTTGAGGCGGTAATCCGAACGATGTCACCGTCGATGTCGGTGTAAGTGACGACCGCGGCGGGGGCGATACGGGCCTCGAGAGGTTCGATGCACGATGGCAGTGGGAGGGATGTTTTCATGGGGGGCTTCTTGGTTTCGGGTGGCGGCTTGCTCGACGTAAAAGGGGCGGCGCGGAATGTTTGTCAGTGTGGAAGGGCCGGCGGCTGGAACTTCTGTTGTGGAGCGATGCGGCTCCCGGAGGTCTTGCGGGAATGGCTGATCGGCGATGTTCGGTGCGGTTGCGTTTCCTTTGCCAATGCTGAGATCCACCCGCGCCCGGAGTCCCCGCAGATCGCGCGGGAGGCCGACGCCACTGGACGGTGCATCCGCCCGAGTTGATATGCCGTGCGCCACGGGAAGTCCCGGTTTTTCCCGAGCGGTCACCGCAAAGAAAAAGGGACCGGGCGTGAACCCGGTCCCTTTTGCAATTAGCGGATCTTGTCTCCGGATGTCAGAGCACAGGCGCCTTAACTCCGCCGGTGAGGCGCTCCGGATCAATGCTCACCGGTTTGTAGCCGCCGATCGCCTTGAAGTAGATCAGGAGCATTAGGTAGATCACTGCCATCGCAGCCGGGATGAGGGAGTCGACTCTCAGAAGCCTGCGATTCCCCTCGATGTCGGACTTGGCAATTAGTTCCTGCTCTGGGGTGATGGATGACGCTTTCGCGATAACGGCCTGATCCTGCTCGCCACGCTCAACAGCTGCCTTTGCGGCAAACAGGTCCTTCGCAGGATTTAGGGTCCTCGGGTCGATTGGCTGGACCGGCTCGAAGTTGAAGAACTGGCTGGCAGGTCCGTTGCTTTTGACTTGGGCGTAGAGCGCGGCGTCAGCTTTTTCGAGTTCACCGGCAGAGAAGCGGTCACGGGCATAGCCGAGGCCGGGGCCTCCGAGAAGACCTACAGAAAGCATGCCGATTCCACCCATCAAACTCATCGCGACAGCTCCGGTTCGAGGGAAACGGTCGCCAACCACGGCCAGCATGGTTGGCCAGAAGAAGGTCTTACCCACTGCATATACGAGGACGGCTCCAAAGGCAGCTCCGAAGCTTGTGATAGCGCTGACCAGATTGAGCCCGACTACCGCGAGGAGAGAACAAATAAAGAGCAGGCCGATGGGGCTCACTCCAACTTTGTGCTCGATGAAGTGGGCACAGAAGCGGAGCCCAAACATGACGAGGGAGGTGAATACGAAGAGGATCTTTCCTTGTTCCGGGGTGAGGATGGTGCCGGTGATATTTTGGATCCAGCCGTCGGTGCCCAGCTCCACACTGCCTACCAGCGCGTGGGTGATGAACAATACGAAAATCAACCAATGGCCCACTGCGAATCTGGTCAAGGTGGCGACCCAGGCGAGCAGCCCAAAGGCGGAGAGAGCCGACAGGACAGTTGATACTGTTTCGTCGAGCTTGAGCAGGCCACCGAAGAAATCTCTGCGAAGGAAGAAGAAGAGCATCACGGAGACGATCAGGGTTCCAAGAATACCCACGTCTTTGAACATCTCCCCAAGCTTGAGGCCTTTTTCGGAGGCTTCGGACTTCGGATACCGTTGGCCGAAGAACATGATGCCATACGCGAGAGTCGGCACCAGATACAGGGCAAGCTGCCATTTCCAGTCCCAAGCATTTTCACCAGAGCCAAGAGTCCAACCGATAAGTCCGCCAAAAACCATTCCCAGCGGCCATGAGGCGTGGAGGATGTTCAGGTAGTGAGTCCGGTTCTTCGGGTAAAGTGTGGCAACAAGCGGATTTGCGACCGCCTCAAGGGTGCCGTTTGCCAAGCCGAAGAGAAAGGTGCCCCAGTAAAGGAAAAGGTAGGCGGTCTCGCTGGACATGCCGGGCTTCGCAGCAAACGTCACGAAAGCTGAAAGGACGTGGAGGAGGAAGGCGACGAACACCAGTTTTCCGTAACCGACTTTGTCGACCACGACTCCGCCGATGATGATGCCGAAGCAGAAGCTGATGAAACCGGCTCCGAGACTGATCGCCCCGAGCTGTGCGCCATTGAGGTTAAAGGCTGTTTCCCAAGTTCCGAATAGTCCTCCCCGTACTCCGAAGCCGACACCGGCGGCGAGGATGGCCATGAAGCCGGCCCAGAGGAGGCGTTTAGCGTTTGGGGCACTGCCCGGGTCATTGGTGTCGGCGAGATTATCGAGGGTACTCATTCGTGGGTGTGGGTTGGGTTGGGGATCTGTGGTGGCTTCCGATTCTCGAGTTTGGGTGGCGAGAAGAAGAAGAGAGAGCGCGCGTCCTAAATGCTCCAGCTCGGGAGCTTCACGATCTTGCCGCCGGTGAGGGCGGATTCGTGGGCGCAGAGGCCGACGCAGGTCCAGTTGGCCGACTGCTTCGCATTTGGGAACGGGTCGCGCTCTTCGCTCAGCGCAGCGATGATCTCGTGCGCCAGGTGCGGATGGCTGCCGCCATGGCCACTGCCCTGGACAAAGCTGAGGTGCGACTTTTTGCCTTTGCCCATTTCATACACGCCCTGCGTGGTGAACTGACGGATCGGGGCCGGCAGTCGCTTGCCGAAGTCGGGGACGGTGACCTTCTTCGCGATCTTGTGCTCGGGCAGCTTGGCGGTGTGGAGCACGTGTTCTTCGCCCTCGATGAGCGTCCATTCGAAGCTCTTCTTCGAGCCATACACGTCGATCGATTCCCGGTATTGCCGCGCCGTGTCGAAGAGCGAGCGGATGATCCGCGCGGTGAGGTCGCTGTCGCCGAGTTTGATGTGTGCGCTTTCGACTGCGAAGGGGCTGCCGTATTTCTCGACGAGTTCCTGGCGAATCGTGCCGGAGCCAAAGCAACTCACGTATTCCGCACTGGCGCGGGTGAGGCCGAGCATCGGTCCGACGCAGTGCGTGGCGTACCACATCGGCGGCAGGCCGGGCCAGTAGTTCGGCCATCCGTCCATGTCCTGCTGATGGCTCGCCTGGAGGAACTGCAGTTTGCCGAGCTCGCCCTTCCGATACAGCTCCTCGATGTAAAGATACTCCCGGGCGTAAACCACGGTCTCCGCCATCATGTATCGGAGCCCGGTCTTTTTGACCAAAGCGACGATCTCTTTGCATTCCTCGATGGTGGTCGCCATCGGCACGGTGCAGCAGACGTGCTTGCCGGCTTTCAGCGCGGCGATCGATTGCCAGCCATGATCCGGGATCGGCGAATTGATGTGCACCAGGTCCACTGCCGGGTCGTTGAGGACATCGGTGAAGCGCGCGTAGCGTTTGGCGATGCCGAACGCGTCTCCGACGGCGTTGAGCTTTTCCGGGGTGCGCTGGCAGATGGCATACATCTCCGCCTGCGGATGGGCCTGGTAGATCGGGATGAATTCCGCACCGAAACCGAGACCGACGATGGCGACGTTAATTTTCTGGCGAGGCATGAAACGCGAGGGCGAAAAAGTAGACGGAAGGGGACCTTGCTGGGGGCGAAGCGCGCGACATCACAGCCATCGCGCCATGGCCTGTCAACGGGGAATTCGCCGGGAAGCATCTGTTCGTCAGCCTTCCGCGCCTGCGGCCTCAATCCGCAGCCGGAGCCGCCGCCGCAGCGTCGGCCATCTTTTGGAGCGGCATCGCTCCACCCACATCCGACGCTATGTCGTCGTCTCCACGTTCAGAACCGTGATGGTCTTCGTGAACACGTTGCCTTGCGCAAGATACGAGAACGCGTCGCTCCCGGCGCCGCCATCCAGAGTCCCGGCGACACTCACGACGACACGGTCCGCGGCAGTGTTCCCGCCATAACGCGCGAGATCATTACCGACGCCGAGATTCACGCCGAGCAGTGCGTTGAGGTTGCTCACGCCGGCAAGGCCACGCGTTTCCAACCGGAGATCATCCGCGCCCGCGCCGAGGCTGAGCGTCGTCGCCACGTTGAAATCGATGTTGTCGAGGAGCACCGTGTCTTCGCCGCCGCCGAGGAGCAGGCTGCTCGGTCCATTCAGGAACGCATAGCTGATCGCAACGAGGCTCGTGTCGTTCGTGGGTCCAAAGATCGTGTCGGTGACCGCTCCCGTGAGCTTGAAAGCGAGGCCGCCGGTGAATTCCGTAGATTGGCCCACCCGGCCTGCGGAGATGAAAGTCTGCCCGTTTCCGCCTGCGAAGTTCACCGAGGTTTTGCCCGAAACGGCGGAGACCCCTTCGAGGGTGAAGTTGTCCGTTCCCCGGCCACCCAGGTAGTTCAGGCTGCCGCCGAAAAAGCCGCTCTCGCTGAAGTAGCCGCCAGCCGTGAGTTCGTTCGTGCCCTTCAGGTTCACATTGCCCACAAACAAAGCGTCCGGTGCTTCAATGCGCAGCAGGTCAGTGCCCGCGCCGGTATTGACGGTCAGCGCCCCACCGAGGGTGAGCCGCGCGCCTGCTTCGATGACGATGTTTTCGTCGTCTGCACTGCCCGTGATGTTCACCGGGCCGCGCACGGTGAGATCTCCCGGACTGGTGATCTCAATCCTGCTTGCCCCCTCCGCGTGGGCTCCGACGATCACCGCGATTGGCCCGCCATAAACCACCGAGGCACCGGCATTCAGCGCGACCGTGCTCAGGCCTGCGCCGGTGGTGATCGAGACGGCGCCACCGATGCTGAGATTGGTGGGCGTAAGGCTGAGCGTGTCGCTGCCCGCGCCACCCGTGTAGGTGAGTTTGCCACCGATCTCGATGCGACCGTTGCCGCTGAAGGTGGAGTTCTCCCCGCCGCCGAGCGCCACCGACAAATCGCGGCCCACGATCAACTCGTTCGAGGCGATATCGAGCGTATCTCTGCCGCTGCCGCCGGTGATTTTCAGGCTGCCCAGAATCGTGCTGGTGTCGATGACCGCGAGGTTTTCACCCGCACCAAGATTGACGGCAACGCTCCGCGCGATGTCGGCCGACTGGAGAATGAATGTGTCGTCGCCGGCCCCGAGCGCGACCTTCACATCCAGCACGCTGCGCAACTCGAGCGTGCCCGCAAAGGGAGCGCCCGTCCCGACTTGAAGGAGTGTGTCGCCCTCGGGAGTCACGAACGCGCCGAGGCCGTTTGTCCCCGTCACGGAAACCTGATTGGAGGCGGCATCGCCGGTGAGCGTCAGCACGCCGGCCACATAGCTAAGCTTCACGATACCGGCCGGAGCGATACGGGTTTCGAGGGCTTCCAGAGAAGAAGAGAGACGGGGGTTCATGGGTCGCCAAGGTAAACGGGTCCGCCGTCCCGGCAATTCCGAATGCAGAGGCGCGATGCTGTTGCGCTCCGCCGGTTGTCAGGATACGGGTCTCGCCCATGTTCCCCCGACTGTGCGCTTCCGCCTTGCTCGCTGCTGTGTTGGTCGCGCCCGTGCGGGCGGCCGATAGTGGCCCGGTCTTCACTGATCCTGCGGCCGCTGGCCCCGATTTCGAGATTCAGGGTGAATGGATCGGCGACGTGGGCGCGGTGCAGGTCGTCGCGCTCGGCGAAGGCAAGTTCCGGCTCGTCGGCTGGAGTGAGTCGCTGCCGGGGATCAGTCCTACGACCGAACGGAGAACCGAGATCGACGCGCGCAGGGAAGGGGAACGCGTCGTGTTCGAGACCGGCACGGTGCAAGGGTGGATTGCGGGCGGCGAACTCAAGGCCACGCACAACGAGGGCGGCGCGTGGTCGTTCAAACGCACCGAACGGAAGTCTCCGACTTTGGGCGCCAAACCGCCAGCGGGCGCGGTGGTGCTTTTCGACGGCACAAACGCAGACGCCTGGCAGGGCGGCAAGGTGGACGCGAACGGCTGGTTGAACGCTGGCGTGAAGTCGAAGCAGTCGTTTGGGGACGGCACGTTGCACGTGGAGTTTCGGACGCCTTTTCAACCCTCGGCCCGCGGCCAGGGTCGCGGCAACTCCGGCGTGTATCTGCAGGATCGTTACGAGGTGCAGGTGCTCGACTCCTTCGGACTGAAAGGTGAAAACAACGAGTGCGGCGGCATCTACACCATTGCCGCGCCGCGGGTGAACATGTGCTTTCCGCCGCTGAGCTGGCAGACTTACGACATCGATTTTGAAAGCGCCCGCTTCGGTTCGGACAATGTGAAGACCGCAAACGCGCGGATGACCGTGCGACACAACGGGGTGCTGATCCACGATCGGGTCGAAGTGCCCAAAACCACGACGTCCGCCGGGCGCCCCGAAGGTCCCGAAACAGGACCGATCCAGCTCCAAAACCACGGGAA
>JAQGOK010000039.1 GCA_028293645.1 Chthoniobacter sp. | reverse complement strand
CCGAGCGGCAGGCGCTCGAGAAAAAACTGCAGGAGTCGCAAAAGCTCGAAAGCCTCGGCGTCCTGGCTGGCGGGATCGCGCACGATTTCAACAATCTGCTGACCGGTGTCCTCGGCAACGCCAGCCTCGCGCGGATGGATCTTCCCGAGGATTCGCCGGTGCAGCCGTTCCTCGAGCAAATCGAAGTCGCCGCAACGCGCGCCGCCGATCTCTGCAAGCAGATGCTCGCCTATTCCGGCAAAGGGCGGTTCGTGATCAAAAACCTCGATCTGAACTCCTTGATCGAGGACACGACGCGCCTGTTGCAGGTCTCGATCAGCAAACGTGCGGTGCTGAAATTCGACCTCCCAGCCGGGCTTCCGGTTGTCCTCGGAGACGCGACGCAGCTCCGGCAGGTGGTGATGAACCTGGTGATCAACGCGTCGGAAGCGGTCGCCGAAAAGAGCGGCTTCATCAGCATCACGACTGGGCTCACGCGGGCTGATCGTGCTTATCTCGCCGGCTCGCATTTCGCCCCTGACCTGCCGGAAGGCGACTACGTGTTCCTCGAAGTCGCCGACAACGGCAGCGGCATGTCTCCCGAGGTGCAGGCGCGGATCTTCGATCCGTTTTACACGACGAAATTTACCGGTCGTGGACTCGGGCTCGCGGCCGTGCTCGGCATCGTGCGCGGGCACCGCGGCGCGCTCAAGGTGTTCAGCGAACAAGGCTGGGGCACGACCTTCAAGGTGCTGCTGCCGTGTGTCGAAGGTCTCGCGCAAGAGGCGGAGCTGGAGATCGCGCACGCGGGGGATTGGCGCGGCAGTGGACGCGTGCTGGTGGTCGATGATGAAGAGACGGTGCGGGTCACCACCGCGCGGATGATCGAGGCGTGCGGCTTCACCACGCGCCTCGCCGAGGACGGCCGCTGCGGGGTGGAAGAGTTCCTGGCCGGCAACGGGGACTTCGCGCTGGTGATCCTCGATCTGACGATGCCGCACATGGATGGCGCCGAAGCTTTCCACGCCATCACGGATGCCCGGCCAGATGCGCGCGTGCTGTTAATGAGCGGCTTCAACGAACAGGAAGCGATCGCGCGATTCACGGGCAAAGGACTCGCCGGTTTCATCCAGAAGCCATTTACGCTGCCCACGCTGCGCAATAAACTGCGGGAGATTTTTCAGAAATCCGAGTAGCGGATTCCGGGCTTGTGAGCATCGGAGCCGCCTGCACACTGCGCGGATGAAGCTCCTCGCCCCCGCCCTTCTGCTTTTGATTATGACTCAGGTTCTCTCGGCCGCTGAAGCCACTTTTTTCCTCGGCACGTACACCAATAACCCGAAGAGCAAAGGCATCTACGTCGGCAAACTCGACACGGAAACCGGCAGGCTCAGCCCGCTCGCACTCGCGGGTGAAGCGAAGAGCCCGAGCTTCCTCGCGCTGTCGCCCAACGGCCAATTCCTCTATGCGGCGATCGAGTCCGGCGGGGGCTCGGTCGGCGCGTTTGCGGTCGGTCCGGATGGGAAATTGACGAAGCTCAACGAGGTCTCCTCCGGCGGCAGCGGAGCATGTCACGTCTGGGTGGATGCGACCGGCCGCAACGTCCTGGTGGCGAATTACGGCGGCGGCAGCCTCGCTTCGTTTCAGACGAAGCCGGACGGCTCGCTGGTCGAACCCGCTGCCTCTTTCATCCAGCTCACCGGCACGGGACCCGACGCCAAACGGCAGGACAAACCGCATGCTCATTCCATCTACACCGATCCCGCCAATGGCTTCGTGTATGCCTGCGACCTCGGCACCGACAAGGTCTGGATCTACAAACTCGATCCGGACAAAGGCACCCTCACGCCGAACGCCCCCCCCGCCGGCACGGTCCCTCCAGGCGCGGGCCCGCGGCATCTCGCGTTTCACCCGAATGGGAAGTTTGCCTACGTAAATAACGAGATGGGCATGAGCGTTACCGCCTTCTCGCGCGACGCGGCGAGCGGCGCACTGAATGCCTTGCATACGCTGCCAACGCTGCCTGACGGCGCTTCGGCGACCGGTGCTTCAACGGCGGAGATCTTCTGCCACCCGACGGGAAAGTGGCTCTACGTCTCAAACCGCGGCCATGACACCATCGCAGTCTATGCGATCGGGGCGGACGGAAAGCTGACGTGGATCGAGAATGCTCCGGCGCAAGTCGCGATCCCGCGCGGCTTCGGCATCGATCCGACTGGCAAATGGCTGATTACCGCCGGTCAGAACGATCACAAAATCGCCGTGCTCAAGATTGATCCTGCGTCGGGCAAACTGACCGCCACCGATCAGACCGCCGAGGTCGGCGCTCCCGTTTGCGTGCTCTTCGCGACCCCGAAGTAGAACGAGCCGCAATCGGCGCCGGCGACCAACTTGAATCTGCTACCGCGGCGAAAGCGCCGCCAGCAGTTCGTTGAGTTCGATGCTGACCATCGTCGTCGCCACATCGCTCATCCCAAAGGGAAGAATGAGGCGCCCGCGGTGCAGCAGAGCGCCACAGGTATAAACCACATTCGGCACGTAGCCCTCCCGCTCGTTTCCGCCGGGCTGCAAAAGCGGCTCTTCGAGTTCGGCGATGATCCGCGAGGGATCCTCCAGATCGAGAAGCATGGCGCCGATGCAGTATTTGCGCATCGCCCCGACTCCGTGCGTGATCACCAGCCAACCGGCCTTGGTCTCAATCGGCGAACCGCAGTTGCCGATCTTCACTGCTTCCCAAGCCTCACGTGGACGCCGCAAGAGCTGCGGATCGCTCCAGAAATGCGGGTTCTCTGAAAACATCAGGAACAGGTTTTCGTCATCCTGCCGTGAGATCATCGCGTAGCGTCCGCCGATCTTCCGCGGGAAGAGCGCCATGCCTTTGTTCTGAACCGCGCGTCCGTTGAGCGTCAGTGCGCGGAAGGTCAGGAAATCCGTAGTCTCGAGGAGCTGTGGCAGAATCGCGCGGCCATTGTACGCGGTGTAAGTCGCGTAGTAGATGACGGTCCCATCCTCCTCGACGAAACGCACAAACCGGGCGTCTTCCATCCCGTTGCTTTCGTTCGAAGAGACCGGGAAAATGATGCGTTCGGAAATCGCGGACGAAGGCGCGAACTGGACCTGGTAGTTTGACTCCGCCAGCCAGCGGACGCACTCCATGGTCCGTTGCACCTCGCGCACCAGAGGAGCGCCGCCCTGGGTCGCGAGCCGCATCGTGGATTCGAGTTCGCTGAGCGTGAAGTTGGCGCCCAACGATTGCAGCACCATCACGGACCACTCGTTCTCAAAGCCCATCTCCATCAGCTTGTGCGCGAAGCTGATCTTGCGGTAGGTCGGGTTGGGATTCAGCTCCGGCGCAGTGACGAACCGCGACGGCTGGTCGATCGTGACCGAGTGATCCGCCCCAATGACTCCGGTGCGAAACTCGATCGACGAAATGTGCCCTTCTCCGGTCGCGCGCAGACTCAGGACGAAGCGGAGCTCATCGCTGCGAAGGCCGGATTGATCCGGGTGGGCGACGATGGAGGGGTTGAAAAGGGCCGCGGATTCAATCGCGTATTCACCTGAGAAAAGCGCGCCGATATAGAGCTGACGCGCCTCAGAAAGGGGGCGTCCACTAAACAGGTGGCGCTTCACTTTCTCAAAATGCCTCCGCCAGTACGCCGACAGGTCCAGGTGGCGGCTGTCAAAGTCGCCCCGGATCGCGGTGAGTTGCTCATCGACTTCCGAATCGGTGAGCGCCAGGGCGCGTGCGATCACATTCACGATTCGCGCGGAGTCCGCAGGAATAAAGGGCCGAATCAGAACGCGCGCGCTGTCGGGCCGCAGCGTGACTCCGGTGGGTTGGATGTTCAGGCGACGCATGTTTGGAGTTCCACCTGCGACATGCCGGCGGCGTGGGTGATTTCAGCGAGCGACAGGTAGAAAGCGAGGCTCGATTCGGCGCCTTGGTTTTGGTTGAGGTGATCTTGCAGGAGTGCATCCCGGCAACCTCCGGTGGTTGGATCGTAGAGCGGCTGCCCGAGATCGTTGCGGCCAAGAAACCACTCGAAACAGCGCCGCGCCGCGCGCTCCCAAAACTCGTCACGCGTCACTGCGAACGCTTCCAAACAGGCCGAAACCATGGCGTGAGCCTCGAGTGGCTGCTGGTCGAAACGCGCACGCTCCCCACCCTGGAGCCAGAAACCGTGGCAGCCGATCGGCGCGAAGTGTCCGCCGTCGGCCGTCTGCGCATCGAGCAGCCAGCGCAGGGACGAGAGGCCGATCTCGAGCATTTCGCCGTTGGATGTCCAATGCCCGCTCAGGATCAGCGCGTGCGAAAGCTTCGCGTTGTCGTAAGTGGCGATCCGCTCAAACCATTGCCAGTCGGGCTTCGAATTCGCGCGGAACAAGCCGACCAGTTGGCCCGCCAGTACATCGCGCATCTGACTCACTGCGCGGTCCCCTGCGAAGGCGCGGAGATATTCGTGGATCGCCAGCAACGCAAACGCCCACGCGCGCGGCGAACTGAACCGCGCGACCGGCGGCAATCCGCGTTGGAAAAGGAGCGCGCAAAGGTTGCGATGCCCCACGTTATCCGAGCGGCCGAGCGCAGTGCCCACCGCCCACAGCGCACGCGCGTGACTGTCCTCTGACCCGGCACGTTCGATCCACTCACGGTGGTGATTCATGAAGTTGCGAAACCGGCAGGTGTTCGCATCAAACGCATACCAAAGGAACGCGAGGTAACTGCTCTCCAGCTTCTCGATGTCGGGGTGCGCATCGCCAATCTGGCGGAGCAGCACGGTGAAGATAAACGCGCGTGCGTTGTCGTCCGTGCAGTAACCCTCGTGATAGTTCGGCACGTTGTAGATGGCGTGCTGAAAGATGCCCGTGTGGTCGCTCATCTTGAACAGATGGTCCAGCTTCAGCGGCGGAAATGGATAGTTGGCGTTTTCGATCGTGCGGACTGCCACCGTCTCGATCGACGGCGCGCTGAGGCTCGCGCGCGCTCGTTCAAAGCTTTCCATGTATCGCCTCGCGACCACGGGCCAGATCATCTCGCGCCCGGCTTTCCAGGCGCGCTTGCGCATGGCGGTCATCAGCGTCGGATTCGAGAGGTAATGGTTCACGCCCTCCGCGATCGCAGGCGCATCACGGAAGGGGACGAGGACGCCGCGCTCGCCCGCGAGCAGCTCCTGCGCGTGCCAGTAGGGAGTCGAGATGATCGCCTTTCCGGCGCCAAAAGTATAAGCCAGCGTCCCCGAAGTGATCTGCGCCTGGTTCAGGTACGGCGTGATGTAGATGTCCGCGGCACCGATGAACTCCTTGAGTTCCTCCAGCGTCACGAATCGGTCGTGAAAGATGACGTGCTCCTGCACGCCGCGATCCGCCGCGAGCCGCTCGAGTTTGCGGCGATACGCTTCGCCTTCGTGCGCGATGAGGTGCGGATGCGTGGCGCCAAGGACGATGTAAACCACGTTGGGATGCTTCGCGAGAATCGTCGGCAGCGCCTCGATGACGTACTCGATGCCTTTGTTCGGCGAAAGCAGACCGAAGGTGAGCAGCACCGTTTTACCCTCCACGCCGAAGACATCTTTGTAGAAGTTGGAGTCGATGAACGGCATGTCGATGACGCCGTGTGGGATCAGATCGATCTTCTCCGGATTGATGCCGTAGATCGTCTCCAGCATTTCGCGGCCTCGATCCGCCATGACGATGAACCGCCGGGAGAGGAGATCGAGTTGCTCCATTACCCTCCGTTGATCCGGGTTTGGCTCGCTCAAGACCGTGTGCAAAGTCGTCACCACCGGCATCCGCACTTCGCTCAGGAAATTCAGCAAGTGGCTGCCCGCCGGGCCTCCGAAGATTCCGAATTCGTGCTGCACCGACACGATTTCGACATTGTTGATGTTCAGAAACTCCGCAGCCCGCCGATAGGAATCGATCTCCTGCTCATCCATCTCGAACCGCACCCGCTCCGGGTAGTCGTATCCTTCCGGCCGATCATTGACCGATCCGACGATGCACTGCGTATCGGCGAATTCGCTGGCCACCGCCTCACAAATGTCCGCTGTGAAAGTCGCGATGCCGCAGCGGCGGGGAATGTAATCGCCAAGGAAGGCGATGTGTTTGGTGTTGCTCGAAATGTCCATGGCGTCTGTCACGCGGTTTCGAACGCCTCACGGTGGCAGCGACCAGTGGCTCGCCAACGGCGGCGAGGAGCCCTGAACAAAAACGGCCTTAAGGGTCGGCCCTGATGAGCCTCCGGTCAATCTGCTTCAGGCTCGCGAGTGCCGCGGTCTGTCTCTACCCCGAGAGTCGGCTGGCTTGGTCGAAGCGAATGCTTGCGGATCGGCCGTGTGCGTCGAGCCCTTCCAGCTCCCCGAAAGTGGTGATCGTTTCCACCGACCGTCCCAGTGATTTCGCGTCCAGGCGAACGAGGCTGGTCCGCCGCTGGAACATATCGACGGTCAGTCCGGGAAAGCTTTTGCCGCCACCGCCCGTTGGCAGCGTGTGGCTTGGACCGGCCAGGAAATCGCCCGCGGCCACGGGTGAATAGCCGCCAAGGAAGATCGCACCGGCCGTCGTGATCTGGGAGGCAATCGCCTCCTCGTCCTTGGCGATGATTGCGATGTGCTCGGGTGCGAAGTCGTTCGCGAGCCGCACGCCGTCTTTCAGCGTTTTCACGAGGATGAGCGCACAATCCTTTTCCAGCACACCCGCGAGGGCTTCCTGCCGGCTGAGGGTTGCAAGCTGCGTGCGGATCGCCTGCTCCACCGCAGTCAGAAGCCGCGCCGAGTTCGTCGCGAAAATGATGGCGCTGCCTTTCCCGTGCTCCGCTTGCGCCAGCAAGTCCGCAGCGATCCACGCCGGGTTCGCGCTGCTATCGGCGAGCACGAAGATTTCGCTCGGCCCAGGCAGCAGATCGATTGCGACCTGTCCGAAAACCTGGCGCTTCGCCTCGACGACGTAGGCGTTGCCCGGTCCGAAGATCTTCTGCACCGGCGCAATCGTCTGGGTGCCATACGCCAGCGCCGCAATGGCTTGCGCGCCTCCGACCTGGTAAATCTCCGTCGCTCCGCAAAAGCGCAACGCATACAGCAATGCATCGCTCAGCTTGCCTTCGCGATCCGATGGCGTGGTCACCACGATCTCCGGCACGCCGGCTGTTGCGGCGAGCGTGACCGTCATCACGGCAGTAGAGACAAGCGGCGCCGTACCGCCCGGCACGTAGATGCCCACTCGCTGAAACGGATCGAAACGCTCGCCAACCACGGCACCCTGCGCGTTCTTCATCGACCACGGTTTGCGCAGGCTCTTCCTGGCAAAGGCCGAGACGTTTGCGTGCGCCGCGGAGATGGCAGCGCGCGTGCGGAGATCGACCTGCGGGCTTGTGGCGATGCGCAGCGCAGAAGCAGTCAGCCGCGGTCCACCGAACCGGTGTGTGAATTCGAGCAACGCGGAATCACCTTCCGCTCGCACTCGATGCAAAACGTCGCGCACCGTTTTCTCCACCTCCGGATGCGGGGCGGCCTTACGCTGAAGACCAGCCACGTCAGCGCCGAATTGCGGATCGCTATGACGAAGGATGCGCATAAGGAAGTCGTCTCACGCCTGACCGCTGAACTTAAACAGCAGGAGTTCCGCCGCTTGCTCCTCGGCGTAGAAAAGCTTCAGCGCCCCGTCACGATTGCGGACGGTGACCGGCACAGCCGCACTCGCACGGCGACAATGAATCTGGTGCAGGCCGATGTGATCCCGCCCGTAAAGCTCGCCCCACACTTCCGCGCGAATCGCCACCTTCGCCTTGGCCAGCAGCAGCTCCGCCAGCGCGTCCCGCTCGAGCCGAGTGTAGGTCACCTGCTCCGCGGCCTCGACGGTCGCATAGTCGAAGCCGGGACATTCCTCGAGCCCCGGTGCAGGCTTCTCCGCGTAAGTGCTGCGCACGATGCCAAGGCGCACGTCCCCATCGAGATGTGCGTCCCGGTTGATCCGCGACAAGGTGTTCACCACCACTCGCAGCCGGCCGAACGGCGGCACCTCCAGCGTGATCCAGACGTGATCGAGCTTCAGCGGATCGGTGACCCGCTCAATCTCGACGGCGTAGGGAACGCCGACGAGATGCACGAACTTCGGCGGCGATGTGCGGATCCGCTCGAGGAGAATGGCCCGTGCATCGGGCCGCCTATTTGCCATTTGCTTTGCCTTTGCCGACTACGGATCGGCCGGAGCGGCCCGCCTTTGGCTTCGTGACATCGGTGCGATGCTCGATCTTCTCGATCTTCCCATGCTTGAAATACTGCGTGCGGAGATCCTCGTAGAGCGCATCGCGGCGGTCGTAGAGGCGCTTCAGTTTCCGCGGCGGCACCTTGCTCAACGCATAGGCCGTGATCAGCGGCAGCGTGATCGTGGAGTCGGCATAGCAGACCACGCAGTCGGGCAGGTTGTCGGGATCGATCTTACCCCAGCTCACCGCCTCGCCCGGCGTCGCGCCGCTCAGGCCGCCCGTGTCGGGTCGCGCGTCGGTGCATTGCAGAAAGTAGTCGTGCCCGCGCTCCTCGATACCCATCACCTCCTGAATCTGCGGCTCGGTTTGCAGGATGAAGTTCTTCGGCGAACCGCCCCCAAGGATGAACACGCTGGAGGTGGAGCCGCTCGACTTCGCGGCATAAACGATCGCCGCGGTTTGATTCACATCGCGATTCACATCGATGCTCAAACGTGCGTCCCGCAGCGACATCGCGGCCACATTCATACCGATCGAGCTGTCGCCCGGTGAACTCGTGAAGATCGGCACGCCGTATCGGTAGCCGGCGCTGAGCACGCTGGTTTCCTTGATCCCCAGCTTCTTCTCGCGTTCGGCGACATAGCGTCCCAGCAGGTAGTGGAATTCATCCGTCCCCATGCTCCGCTGGAACTCCGGGCCCTGGATCACCTGCCGGACAAAGGCATCGGTATCGAGCAGCACGTCGTAGTCGAAGAGCACATCATAGATCCGGATCACGCCTTCTTTGCGCAAAGTGACGTCATCAAGGAACGGAGAACCGGCAAAGAGTTCCATCCCGAGGCCGTAATGCAGATCGTGGTAAAGATTCGCGCCCGTGGAGATGATCCAATCGACGAAGCCGGCTTTCATCAGCGGCACGATCGCCGCGATCCCGAGTCCGGCGGGAGTGAGTGCACCCGTTAGCGACATGCCGACCGTACCGTCTCCGGCGAGCATTTTGCCCTCGAAAAGTCGGCACGCTTCCGCAAGGCGGCCACCGTTGTAGGCCTTGAAAGCGCCGTCGATGAGCTCGGTTACTTTCATCCCTTTGCGGATCGGCTCGGGTAACAACCGCGGGAACTTCTTGTTGAGCGAACTCATGGGCGGCGAAGCTAGCGGCGGTCAGAAAGCCGGGTCAATGCGCATGTCTCCCGCGCACCGCCTGCATCCACCTGCTGCGCAAACAGCGTCTAGTTTCCCGTCCCCCGGCCGCCCAGCCGGGGTGTCCCGAGACGCTGTGAACCCCGTTCGCCCATCTTTGCTCCCGTGGGCGCCGCGTCTGTGTTCGGAGTCCGAGCCGCAGCTGCGGCTTCAGCCGCCGCCCGCTCCTCGGCAGCCCGCGCATTCGCCGCCTCCTGCTCCGCGGCGAACCGCGCGGCGATGGCCAGCTGTTGTCTCCGCTGCTCGGCCTGGAAACGCTCCGCGTCATCCGCATCAAAGTCGAAGCTGTTCGCCAGTTCCGCGGGGAGATTCGAGTAAGCGACCTTATCGAGACCGTCTGACGTCTCGATCGAAATGCCATCCGGAGCGATCGCACGGATGATGCCCTTGAACTCGCGTCCATCCAGAGCGGTGAAGCTCAGTTTCTCGCCGACCTTCGGCGGCGGCTTGGCATTCGGATCGGTGAAGCGCTCGCGCAAATGCGCCGGCAGATCAGCCAGGCGCACCACCTGCAGTCCCGTCACCGTCATGATCTCGAGTTTTCGTCCGAGCTTGCGCGTGACGAACACGTTCGAGAATTCCCGTCCATCAGGCGTGCGAAAGCTGATTTCGTCCGCCGCACGCAGGGCAGAAAAAGAGAGCGGTAACAGTCCGCCAACCAATCCCAATGAAAGAAGACGCCGTTTCATCCCGATGCAGGTGTGTTCGGCCTTGGGACCGCCAGCGTCAAGCCTCTTCGTGAAGAGAACCGGCTGAGCGCCTGCTGCTCGTGCGAGGTCACTGGAAAACGCCACACGCTTGCCCGCCGAAAGCCCGGACCTTAGCGTCTCTCCAAATGCATCTGCTTCGCCGCCCTCGCCGCCTCCGTTCGTCGGCCACTTTGCGGAGTCTGGTGCGCGAAACTTCGTTGAGCGCCGACGATTTGATTCTCCCGCTTTTCGCGAGCGAGAAGGTCCGGGATCGAGTGGCAGTGGCCAGCATGCCAGGCGTTTTCCAATTGTCCGTGGGGGAACTCGTCGCCGAGGCAAAGAGCGCCTACGACGCCGGAGTGAAGGCAGTCTTGCTCTTCGGCATCCCCGCAGAGAAGGACGAGCGCGCGTCCCAGGCTTACGCGGCGGATGGCATCGTGCAGCGGACGGTCCATGCGTTGAAAGTCGCGCTGCCTGACATGCTCGTGATCACCGATGTTTGTCTGTGCGAATTCATGAGCCACGGGCATTGCGGCATCACTCGATTCAAGGACGGGCAGGCGCACGTGGACAATGACTCGTCCGTCGAGCTGCTCGTGCAAACGGCCGTCTCCCACGCTGCGGCGGGCGCTGATGTCGTGGCGCCGAGCGACATGATGGACGGGCGCATCGGCGCGATCCGCACCGGTCTCGACGCGGCGGGGTTTCAAGAGACCGTGATCATGAGCTACGCGGCGAAGTTCGCGTCCGCTTTTTACGGACCATTCCGGGACGCGGCGGAGAGCGCTCCGATCGCGGGTGACCGGCGCAGTTATCAAATGGATGCGGCGAACGCCCAGGAGGCGTTGCGGGAAGTGGCACTCGATGTGGAGGAAGGCGCGGACATTGTGATGGTGAAGCCAGGGCTCGCCTATCTGGACATTCTCTGGCGCGTGAAGGAGCGCTTCGGACTGCCGACCGCCGCCTATAACGTGAGCGGTGAATACGCGATGATCAAAGCCGCATCCGCGAATGGCTGGCTCGACGAACGCGCGGCGGTGCTCGAGGCAATGCTGGCCTTCAAGCGTGCGGGCGCAGATCTCATCGTCACCTACTGGGCGAAGGATGTCGCCCAGTGGCTGGCGAAGTAACGACGCAATCCTCTGCTCCGATCGGCCCGGTATTTCCCGCTCGCGTCAACTTTCGCTTGAACGCGAGACGTGGCACCGGAAGAGTCGTCCTCCCCTAATGCGCCAAGCCCGAATCGCCCCACCCACCCGACTCCGATGATGCGGCCGGAGACCCTCGCCTACGCAATTGCTGGTTTCGGCACTCTCGTGGCGCTGGTCGTAGCCGTAGCTCAACGGCTCAAGGAAAAGCAGGTGCGCTCCGGCAAACGCCGTCTCCGGGATTAGCCACCGTCGAGCGGGCCGGAGGTTTCCCCCGTGCTCCAAATCAATAGGGCTGCGCGATCACTCGCTTCCGCGGATCTGTCGCCCCGACACCCCTGAAAATGTTCGCCGGCGTGACTGACTGCAGTTCGTAGTTCTTCAGCACGAACTCCGGGTAGAATCCATTGCTCGCCGGTTCATAAACGGTCTCGCCCGAGAAGTATCCGAAGAGGCGGTATTCGTAGTTGTTGTCACTGCCGAGTTTTCCGAGCTGGCGATCGGGCGCCAGCTTTTGGTGCTCGTTCATCATCACCATCTTCGCCGCGCTCCAGGGTTGCCCGGGCTTTCGCACCCAACCCCAAAACTTGTAGTCCACTTTGTAGTAGCGGCGGCCAATGAAGTAATCTCCGGCAGGCTCGCGTTTGATGGCATCGACCATCGCCGCGCGCGAGTTCCGATCCGACGAATCGACGGCCTGACAGCCAGCGAAGAAGCCGCAGGTAAACAGCGAAACGAGCAGCGAAATGAAACGTCGGATTTGCATGATGGAGGTCAAAGAATGCCGGCAAGGTGCGGCGCAAGCCACGCAGTGAGTGCGGGCTCATCCGTCGCGACCAGCGGTGTCACGGGTTGGACGAGATGCCAGGTCTCGGAATGCGCGAGCGATTCGCCCGGTGCCAAAGTTCGGAGCGGACTGAGCGTCTCGACTTCCAGCATCTCCGCATCGGTGAACGTTTCGAAGTTGCAGCCGAAGTCCGGATAGTTCGCGCCTTCCTCGAACCCGAAAGTCTTGACGAAGAGAGCATCGCCCACGGCGTATCCGACCCACCGCTCCCGATGTGCCAGACCACATTTTGCGGGAGGCGCGGCCGCTCTCTGCTCGAGGGTGATGAAGTCGCGACCCCACCGCCAGCGTTCGTCGGAAAGATCCGTGTACGGCCATGGGACAATCAGCCGATTCGGCAGTAAGTCCCGCGGATGCTGCCCCATCGGCGGCTGGGGAATGATCTCGAGACCGCCCGCTCGCATCACCGTAAGCGCCCAGGTTGCGAGGAGCGTCGGCTCGGAGCCGCGGTTGGTCGCCCGATGTTCGAGCGTCACTCGCGATGTGTTCGCGTCGAGCTTCACCGTGAGTTCCTTTTCGATGAACCAAGGCGACGCCGCGGGATTCACCAGCCGCACGGCGCCGTCGTCGTCAACCGAGTGCTCCACGGAATCGTTGTCAGGCGCGTAAGTCCGCTCGTTCTCCGGCGCCAACCAAAAGCGATGGCCTCCACGCGCCTGGAACTCTGGCTCGCCGCGTCCGCCGAGTTCATCCGCGTTGATCTTCAAGACATTCTCCCCGCCCGGCGCCGCGAAATGAATGATCCGCGGACCGACATCGAGCGTCACCACCAGTTCGACCGCTTCATTGGCGAGGCGCAGGCAATTTGGCCAGCCGGCAAACGCACACAGGTCCAGGCTCATGTCACTTGTTCGCGAACCCGCGCGAGGAGCGCCGGCTGCCGTTGCAGTTGCGCGGTCAGACTTTCAATCGCGCGCAGAGTCGAGGGGCTAATGTGATGCTCCATGCCTTCGACGTCGTGATAGATGACCTCCGCATCGAGGCCAAGGAGTTTCAGAAAATCGGTAAGCAGTTCGTGCCGGCGGGTGATGTTTTTCGCCAGCGTTTCGCCCGCGGTGGTCAGGACCAATCCGCGATACTTCTCGTACTTCAACAGTCCCTCCGCATCGAGACGCTGGATCATATTGGTCACGCTCGCCTGCGAGATGCGGAGACTCCCCGCAATATCGACCACCCGCGCGTAGCCCTTGGTATTGATCAGGCCCAGGATGCGCTCGAGGTAGTCTTCAACCGCCGTCGAAGCCGAACGTGGAGATGATTTGGCCGGCACGGGAGGCACGGTAGGCGGCTCCGCAGCCAAGCGTCAAGCCGATGCATTATCCTGCGAAGGCAATATTAGCCTGGGCTAAGTGTGTTGTTGACGGCTGAACTGCGGAGGCTATCAACGCTCCATGCAATCCTCTCTCGCCCGCCTGGTTGTTCTGATTCTCCTCAGCGCTACGGGGACGGCGGCTCCCCTCCCCGTGGTGACGACCACGAGCATGATCACCGACCTGGTTGAAAACGTCGGCGGCAGTCGCGTTGCCGTCACCGGCCTGATGGGGGCGGGCGTCGATCCGCATCTTTACAAAGCGACCGCGTCCGACGTGACGCGGCTGCAGCGCGCGCAGGTCGTTTTCTACAATGGGCTGCACCTCGAAGGCCGCATGGGTGAGCTTTTCGAACGGTTGGCGAAAGCCGGCAAGAAAGTCCACTTCGTCGCCAACGGCATCCCGGAGGCGAAGCTGCTGAAGTCTGCGGACCTGGAAGGCAGCTTCGATCCGCACATCTGGGGCGACGCGAGTCTCTGGGCGCTTTGCGTGGACCCGGTGGTGCGCGGATTGTCCGAAGCGGATCCAGCGGGAAAGGCCGAGTTCGAGCAGCGCGGCGGCGCCTACAAGGCCGAGCTGGCGAAGCTGCACACCTGGGCTCTCACGCGAGCGGGCGAACTGCCCGGGAGCCAGCGTGTTTTGATCACGAGCCATGACGCCTTCAACTATCTTGGGCGCGCGTACGGCTTCCAGGTGGTCGGCGTGCAGGGCATCTCGACGGTGACGGAGGCCGGACTCGCTGATGTTGCCAAGGTGGTGGATTTCATCCGGCAGAAGCGGATCAAGGCGATCTTCGTGGAAAGCAGCGTCCCACGTGCGGCGATCGAACGCATCAGCAAGGACTCGGGTGCGCAGGTCGGCGGCGAACTCTTCTCCGATGCGATGGGCGCACGCGGCACGATGAAAACGGTGAACGGTGAAACCTACGACGAAGGCACTTACGTGGGGATGCTGAAGCACAACATCAACACCGCCGTGGACGCGCTGAAATGAAGACGCTTCGGGTTCTCGTGGCAGTGCTGGCGGCGCCCGCGCTTTTCGCCGGCGAAACACCCCGTGCGGACAAGAGCCAGTTTCACCTCTTCAATCCCACTCCACGCGCACTCATGCGGGATCTGAGCACCGACCGGCCCGACGTGACCGAGAGCGCTTACACCGTGGATGCCGGGCATTTTCAGGTGGAGATGGACCTCCTCCGAGCCAGCTACGACCGCTATAACCGCGAGCGCACCGATGTGCGCGTCGAAAGCTGGTCCTGGGCAAATACGAACTTCAAAGCCGGACTGCTGAGCAACCTCGATCTGCAGCTGGTCGTGCCATTTCACAGCGAGGTGCGCACCGATGATCGGGCCTCGCGAACTGTCTCGCGCCAGCGCGGCTTCGGCGACCTTACCGTTCGAGTGAAGTGGAATCTCTGGGGCAACGATGGCGGTCAGACGGCCCTCGCGCTCATGCCGTTCGTGAAGATTCCGACGGCGCAGGACGACCTCGGTAACGGTGCAGTGGAAGGCGGCCTGATCGTGCCACTCTCGGTCGAGCTGCCCGCCGGTTGGAGCATGGGAGTCATGGCGGAGTTCGACTTCAACGAGGATGGCGACGGGCGCGGTCACCACGCGGAATTTGTGAACTCGATCACCTTCGGCCACAAGATTGCCGGCCCGCTCGGCGGTTACGTGGAGTTCGTCAGCATCGCGACTACCGACCCGGAAGGCACATGGAATGCCACGTGCAACTGCGGGCTCACCTACGCCCTGACCGGCGATCTGCAGCTCGACGCTGGCGTGAATCTCGGCCTCACGCGCGACGCGGAAGACGCGAGCCCTTTTGTCGGTTTCTCCTGGCGGTTCTGAGCGCCGATGAACCGAGCCGCCCCAAACGCATTTGGACAAGGGATCGCGCGGATGACGCGAACGCTCCATTTGCCAATCCGCGTTATTCGTGTGATTCGCTGACCTCTTTCTCGCAGCCTCCAATTTCATGCACGATACCCCGCGACCTGCTCCGCCCCTCGAGATCCACGATCTCACGGTCGCCTATCATCGGAAGCCGGTGCTTTATGGAATCGATCTCGAGATTCCGCCCGGCCAACTCGTCGGCATCGTCGGGCCGAATGGCGCAGGCAAATCGACCCTCATCAAAGCCATCATGGGCGTGGTGCCGGCGGCCAGCGGCTGGATCAAAATCTTCGGCGAACCGTTCAAGAAAAACCTGACGCGCGTCGGGTACGTGCCGCAGCGGGAATCCGTCGATTGGGACTTTCCCGTGAACGTCATGGACGTCGTGCTCATGGGCCGCTACGGGCAGCTCGGCCTGATCAAACGCCCGTCCAGGCGTGACTACGAGATCGCCCGTGAATGCCTGGAAAAGGTGCAGCTGCTCGCCTATGCGGATCGGCAGATCGCGAATCTTTCCGGCGGCCAGCAGCAACGCGTTTTCCTGGCGCGAGCGCTCGCGCAGGAGAGCGATTTGTATCTCATGGATGAGCCGTTCGCTGGAGTCGATGCCGCGACGGAATCCGCCATCGTGACTCTGCTCCAGGAGCTCAAGAACCGCGGCAAGACAATCCTCGTCGTGCATCACGATCTGCCGACCGCGCGCAGCTATTTCGACATGCTGCTGCTGATCAATACCCGCGTCGTGGCGTTCGGTCCGACGGACGAAGTCTTCACACCCGAGCTGCTGCAGACCACTTATGGAGGCCGGCTGACGATCCTCTCGGAGGTCATCCAGCAGGTCGGCAGCTCCGCGCGATGAGCTTCCGCAGCGCCGCTCTGCTCGTCTTGATCACGTTGCTCTGCTGCGTCACCCCGGCGGAAGCGGCGAAGATCAGCGATGTAGTGGAAACCGGCACGTTGGAGCAGGCCCGTCGCTTCTTTTCGCTGACGGACAACTCACTCCGCTACGCGCTGTTCGGTTCCATCCTGCTCGGCATCAGTTGTGGGCTGCTCGGCTCGTTCCTGGTCGTCCGAAAGATGGCTTTGGTCGGCGACGCGTTATCCCACGCGGTGCTGCCCGGAGTGGCGCTCGGCTTCCTCTGGAACATGACCAAGGATCCCGTGGCGATCTTCATCGGCGCGACGTCGGCCGGGCTCTTCGGAACGCTGGTCGTCGGTTGGATCACCCGCACCACGCGGCTCAAGGAAGACGCTGCGCTGGGATTGGTGCTGGCGAGTTTTTTCGCGGTCGGGGGCTGCCTGGTGACCATGATTCAACGACTCCCGACCGGCAGCAAAAGCGGCATCGACAAATTCCTCTTCGGACAAGCCGCCGCTCTGAGCAGCCAGGATGTCACGCTGATGGCGGCGAGCACTGCACTCACCGTCATTCTGCTGGTCCTCTTCTATAAAGAGTTCCTCGTCACCAGTTTCGACCCGGTCTTCGCGCGGGTGACCGGAATGCCTGTTCGACTGTTGCAAGAGTTGATGATGCTGCTGCTCGCCTTCTCGGTCGTGGTCGCGTTGCAAGCGGTCGGCGTCGTGCTTGTCTCCGCGATGCTGATCACGCCTGCGGCAGCCGCGTATCTGCTCACCGATCGCATGCACCGGATGCTCATCCTCGCGGCACTTTTTGGTTCGCTCGCCGGCGTGGTGGGTGCGTTCTTTTCGTTCCTCGGGAACAACCTGCCGACCGGGCCCTTCATGGTGCTCGGAGCCAGCACGGTCTTTGGCACGGCGTTCTTTTTCGCACCGCGGCATGGCGTGGTGCCGCGCTGGTGGCGGCGGCGTTCGCGCGGCAACCGCATCTCGCGGGAAAACACGTTGAAAGCGATTTATCGCGTGCTGGAAGATCGCGGTTTCAGCGACGAAGGCGTGACGCTCGAAGAGCTCAGCGCACTGCGACGAGACACGCTGGTGGAAATCCGGCTGCAGGCCGCCGCGCTCGCCCAGAATGGCCTCGCCACGGTCGATGAACCACGCGGCACCATCCACCTCACGCCGCAAGGCTGGCGCCAGGCGTGCGCGGTCGTCCGCAATCACCGACTCTGGGAACTTTACCTGACCAACGCGGCTCATTACCAAGCCGATCACGTTCATGAAGACGCCGAACGCATCGAGCACGTGCTCGGCGAGGAAACGGTGCGCCATCTCGAGCGCCGTCTCGAGTTCCCGCATCACGATCCGCATGGCCGCATCATCCCGAGCCTCCGCGAATTCGACCGCTACGACGCGCAACGTGCGCCGGAGAAGCCGTCCGGTTACCGGCAGCAATGAACGACTTCATCCCCAACTTCGACGCACGCGCCGTGTTCGT
The DNA here is from genome assembly GCA_028293645.1 of Chthoniobacter sp. Classification (GTDB taxonomy): domain Bacteria; phylum Verrucomicrobiota; class Verrucomicrobiia; order Chthoniobacterales; family Chthoniobacteraceae; genus Chthoniobacter. The sequence continues at coordinate 11,686 of JAQGOK010000039.1, read as the reverse complement.
CTCGCCGTGGACGGACACGTTCGCGACCTACGGCTGGATCATGCTCATGGGCTTTCTCGTGACCGTGGCCTGCGGCTTGATCGGCAACTATTTGATCCTGCGGCGCATGGCGCTCGTCGGCGATGCAATCAGTCACAGCGTGCTCCCCGGCATCGCGATCGCGTTCCTCGTCGCGCAGAGCCGGCACAGTCTCGTGATGTTCGGAGGAGCGCTCGCCGCCGGGATTGTGACGACTCTGCTGATCGAGACGATTCATCGCCGCAGTCGCGTGAAGCAGGACGCGGCGATCGGGATCGTTTTCTCCAGCCTGTTTGCGGTCGGCGTGATTCTGATCAGCCTCTTCGCGAGCCAGATCGACCTCGATGCGGATTGCGTGCTCTACGGCGAGATCAGCTTCGTCGCGCTCGAACCGCTGGTCACGATCGGCGGCATCGGGATCGCACCCGAATCGGTTTTCGTGATGTTTCTTGTTGCCGCAGTCGTCGCGACGCTCGTGATCCTTTTCTACAAGGAGCTGCTCGTCAGCTCGTTCGATAGCGGGCTCGCGGCGTCGCTCGGGATCAATCCAACGATCATGCATTACAGCCTGATGTGCGCGCTCTCCGTGGTGGTGGTCAGCGCGTTCCGTTCGGTCGGCGCGATCCTCGTGATTGCCATGTTGATCCTGCCGGGGGCGACCGCATTTCTGATCACGTATCGATTGCCGAAAATGATGGTTCTAAGCGTCGTTCACTCCGCGCTGAGTTCGGTGCTCGGGGTGCATCTCGCCATCTGGCTGGATTGCGCGGTGGCGAGCGCGATCGTGGTCGCAGGCGCGGGTCTCTTCCTGCTCGCGTGGATCTTTTCGCCGACTCAGGGGCTGATCGCACGATTCCGGCCGCAACTGCTCCCGATCGAAGCAGCACGGACTTGACGAGGTTGAAGCGCGTTCGCAGCGGCTTGCAGGGCAAGCCCTTGGATTCCCCCGGTGTTGCAGGCAGTAGTGGGGAACCTGGCAGGTTTCTCTACAGATAGTTCCCCCGTCCGGACGGTCGGCGAGTTCCGACCTATCGCACAGCCACTTAGCTCGCTTCGATCCAGGCGGCGGAGGCTTGGTGATTAACCCCGACAACCGGGACGAGCGCACAAGAACCACGGCCGTGCTGAAGCGCCAAAGTCGCGAGCACCGTCTGCTGCAGCGCACTCGCGCCAGGCGCTTCGCCGAAAGTGCGTTTCGGATACAGCCGCGCCGCGTCCGGGAAGCGCGCGTCCAGCACGCCGGATTCTGCGCGATCGACGAACGTGCCGTTGGCAGACGAGACGATCACGTGCGGGCTCCGCGGCACATCGAGATCACGTATCACTGATTCCAGCGCCGCGGCCGCTCCGCTCTGCTTTGCAAAAGGCGCGCCGGGATGCGCGCGCAGCTTCCACTGTCCTTCGCGTCGCAGCACCACCGCCGCCGCGCCTTCCGCCAGCGGCGTCCGCGCAAAACGCCAGGTGCGGTAGGCTTCGCACACAATCCAGTCGCATTCCTCCGCGCCGACGACGACGCATTGCGCCACCGAACCGAGCGCGAGGAGTTGCGCCGCAAAATGCAACGCCGTGATGCCAACCGAGGAATCGCCCACCAGGGTGTAACTCGCCCCGTTGATGCCGAGCAATGCAGCGAGGTGACTTGCCGGGGCGTTGTAAACCGTCTCGGGAAAGAGCATCGGACTCGCGCCGTTCGCGCCGTGCTGCACGATCTGCTCGAAAAAACGGCGCGTGTAGAGCACGCCACCATTGCTGATCGCGAAGATCACCGCGGTCTCGGCCGCGGCTTCGGAACCCGGTGCCACTCCGGCCTGCTCGAGAGCGGCCAAACCAGCAGCAACGGCGTAATAGCTGATCGCACTCGATCGCCGCAGCCGGGGATTGCGGGCCAGGTATTCGACTGCTTTCGGCGGAACCAGAAAACACGGATGGCAGCGGCCGGTGCCGGAGTTGGTCACGCTTGCGAGCTCCGGTTTGTCACCTCTTTCCAGGCGCTCCCACACCGTCTCGAGGCCGGTTCCGAGTGGCGTCACCCACCCCATTCCTGCGATGCAGGCGGTCATCCGAGTGCTCCCGGCGAGGTGGGAGCCCGCCAAGTGGAACTTGAGTGTGGGATGGTTCCCGTGCTCATCTACGCGGCCTTCTCGATGATCACGCTCGCGTTTGTGCCGCCGAAGCCGAACGAGTTGGAGACGATGCAGCGCAACCGGCTCTCGCGCGCTTCGTTGGCGACGATGTTCAAAGACCAGGCTGGATCGGCGACTTCGTAATTGATGTTCGGTGGAAGGAATTGCTCACGGAGCGCCAGGATGGAAAACACCGCCTCGATCGCACCCGCCGCGCCGAGTGAGTGGCCCATCATCGATTTCGTCGAACTCACCGCGACTTTGCCGCCGAAGACCTCCGCAATTGCGAGGCCTTCGGTCGCGTCGTTGAAGGCGGTCGCCGTCCCGTGAGCATTGATGTAGTCGATTTCGTCAGGGCGGCGGCGTGCATCGTGCAGCGCACGTTCCATCGCTTGCCGGGGGCCGATGCCGGAGGGATGCGGCTGCGTGAGATGGTGGTTATCCGTCGAAATCCCGTAGCCGGTGATCTCCGCGAGGATCGGCGCGCCGCGACGCTGCGCGGATTCGAACTCTTCCAGCGCAAGCAAGGCCGCCCCTTCCCCTAGAACGAGTCCGGTGCGGTTCCGATCAAACGGCCGGGTGAGCTCGGAGGTAGCTGCCTGGAGCGAATCGAAGCCGACAAAAACGAGTTCCGAGATCGCATCATACCCACCGCAGAGAACCCGGCGCTGATGCCCCGCCCGAATGAGCTGGAAAGCGTGCCCAATCGCGTTCGTGCCTGAGGCGCAGGCGTTCGCAATGATCTGGCTCGCGCACACAAATCCACCCGCCGCTTGTGCATCGAGCACGGCCTTCTGGGGCATGTAATTCGCCACCCAAGCGGCCCGATCGCGCGCCCGTGTCGGCCCATACTGCGCCCGGAGAAACGCTTCGCCGTAACTCATTCCGCCGCTCGTGGTCCCGATCACCATCAATTCCGGCGTGAATCCCGGGTCGCTCGCCACGAGTTCCAGCGTCGCCGCCATCATCATCGCGCTGGCCGGGTGCAACTTCCGCGTCCGGTCGCTCGTAGCCGCCGGCGTCTCCGCGCGAACCTGCCCGGCGGTCTTTGCCCGGCAGCGGCTCACGTCGAAGCGTTCCGCCATCACGGGAGTCACGCAATCCCGCCCCGAGCGCAAAGCCTCTGCGGTCTCCCGTCCTCCGCGGCCCAGCGGGCTGATCACGCCGAAGGCGGTGACGGCGACGCGATGCGGAGATTCTGAAATCATCGGAAGCTCGGTTTTTTCAAGCAGGAGAGCGCAATCTGCAATCGGCAATTCTGATTGTTGCACCCCCAACGGCTTCGTTAGGACAGTGAATGGCAACACCGCTCCATCCCAGCCAAAGGAAACGCCGCCAGGCGCTTCGCTCGCGCATCTTCTGGTTCCTGGCAGGAGCGACGTTGAATTATCTGCTGATCGCGACGCCTTTTCACTGGCTCGAGCGAAACACGACTCTGCCGGACCTCGTGATCTCTGCGTGCAGCATCGGCATCAGTTCCACCTTCTTCTTCTCGTGGAATTACTTCGTTAATTTCCGCACCGCGTCCCGGAAACGCGATGCACTCGCGCGTTACCTCACGGCAGTCGGCGGCATGTGGGCGCTTTCTTCATTAACCCTCACCCTCCTGAAAAGCTTCAACGCGCAGATGGCGTTTCAGCTCGGCGGAATTCCCATCGATCTCGATATCGTCGCCACGCAATTCTTCCTGAGCGGGCTGAAATTCCTCATCTATCACAAGTGGGCATTCCCCGTAGCGCAAGACGATGAACTCAGATCCGGCAGTGATGCTGGCCTGCCGGGAGGCGGCTCCGAGACGCACGGCGAAGCGAGTCACCACCCTGTGCGCTGACTACACCAATGACCTGAGCCGGCGGAGATGCTCGGCGGGATTTCGCTCGATCGCCAGTGATTGGGAATGACTCCCCGCAGTTCCAGGGCGAGCGCCTTTTGCGACGTTCAGGATATGGTCGAGATGACCGTGCGTAACGATGATGCCGCGGATCGGCTCACGTTCGCACCCGTGTCGTCGCAGAGCTCGCTGAAGAAGTGATCGACCGCCAATGAAGCCGCCGTCGATCAGATACAATCCGGCCGCATCACGCAGAACGCAGAAGCTCACACCGGGAGCCCGCACCGGGAACACGTCGTCCGGCAACTCCATTCCTCAGAAAGCAGAACGGCCGAGACAACCATGTTGCCTCAGCCGTGAAGGTTGCTGCGCTCGAAGGGCGCGCGGCTTGAGTGACGTCAGCTCCGATCTGCTGCGGACCGCTGCACGCCTTCGTACAGCTTCACCGCGCCGTAGATCAGTGCGACCGGCTTCAGCAAGGAAACCGTCAGCCGCACGAGCGTAGCGATCAGGCCGAGCACTGGAACCGACCGCAGCACATAACCGACGCCCAAGGCGCAGAGCAGCGCGGTTCCGGGAGATTCCCGCACCGTGCCCTCGTATTCCGTGAGGCGGCGCGAGGCGCCCTCACGGACGCTTTGCATGATGGAACCGAACCCGTCTTCCAGTCCGGGCCCGTCCGAAGTAGTTGGATTGTTGTTCTTACTCATAAAAATTACCAGAAGCGGAGCTTTTGACCGAACCGGCGCGCTTCGCTCAAGAGCGGATTCACGTTCCGACTTTCAAACGAAGAAGCCGCGTCTTTCGCACCTGTATACTGCTCATGGATCTTCTCCGCGACCGGGGAAAAAATGGAATGCAGCACATCGCGCATTTGGTTCACCGGCTCATCCACGTAGCGCTCGCGGAACGTCGGCTCTTCGCGACGGCCGAGGAGCATCCCGAGGAGAAATCCCACAAACAGCGCGCCTAAAACCACCGGAACCGGGTTCTGGCGGACGTAGGCTTCGCCTCGTGCGTAGGCTTGCTCGGCAGTTTGCCGGGCGTCTTGCATGGCATGGCTGGCAGTGGTCTGAAAGTCTTCAGGTGTATCGGTTATCGTTTCTTCATTCATAGGGATGTGGCTCCTTCCACAGCTCGCATTTGCAGAGTGCCGTGGATGGGTAAAAGCACCGCCACACTGAAATATCCGCCCCGGAAATGTGCGCGGTGGCGGCTGCTCCAATGGTGTTGCGCAACCGCGCTGCTCCAGCAGCTCTACGCTTTCGACTTCTCCCTGCCTCCCTTGCCCAAGGTAGAGTCGCTCTCGCGCGCTGTCCTGGCTCGCCGTTAACCTCATGTCTGTCACCGAGCCGCCCCCTGTCGCCGCGCAATACGTCGTCACCTTTCTGAAGCCGGAGATGCTGCACCTTTACCGGCAGATCACCGCGTTGCGCGCCTATCGACCGGTCGTGTTTTGCCAGAAGCGCGAGCAGCCTGATGCGTTCCCGTTCTCACCGATTGTGCTGCTGCCCAAGCCCCGGAGCCATTCGTTGCGCCGCGTCTGGCAAAAGCAGATCCTCGGACAACCGATCACCATCTATCGCTCCGAAGCCCGACGCATTCTGGGAGCGTTGCATGCTGCGCAGGCCAGGGTGTTGCACATCTATTTCGGGCATATCGGGGTGCATCTCCTCCCGTTGCTGGAAATCGCTGACCTGCCGATCGTCGTCAGCTTCCATGGCGCGGATGCGCAGATCGATCTGCACAAGCCCGCCCATCTAATCCGAACCCGGCGGATGTTTGATCGGGCGACCTTGCTCCTCGTACGTTCGCAATCGATCGCCGCCCGGCTGGTTTCGATCGGTGCGGACGAGAGCAAGATCCGAGTGCATCGCACCGGGATTCCGTTGCAAGAAATCACCTTTGCTCCGCGTAGCGCACCGCCGGATGGAAGCTGGCATTGGGTGCAGGCCTGCCGGCTGATCCCGAAGAAAGGCCTGATCACCACGCTTCAGGCGTTTGCGGAATTCCGCCGCGCCTTCCCGTTGGCTCGTCTCACGATCGCTGGAGAAGGTCCGCAGCTCGATGAACTCCGGGCGCTCGCTGCCACCCTCGAAGTGAGCGGTCACGTTTCCTTCGCCGGTTTCCTCGGTCAGGCTGCGCTTCGGAAGCTCTTCAGCGAGGCGCACCTCTTCGTCCATCCGAGCGAACTGACAGCCGAGGGCGATCAGGAAGGTGTCCCAAACTCCATGCTCGAGGCGATGGCCAGCGGCCTCCCCGTCGCGGCGACGCGTCACGGCGGCATTCCGGAAGCAGTGCAACACGGAGTCAGCGGAGTTCTGGTGGCCGAACGCGGTTCCCAGGCGCTGGCGAAGGAAGTCCTCGAGCTCGTCCGCGAGCCGGCCCGATTTGCAGCGATGTCCCGCGCGGCGCACGAGATGGTCCGAACAGATTTCGACCTGGCGGCGCAGGCCCGTGTTTTGGAGGGCCACTATACCGAAGCGATCAGGCTCGCATCGCCCCGCTAGAGTCTTCCGAGGGCGCCCCGTCCGACCGAACCCGAGGCGCCTACTTCTTGAGCGTGAACATGTCCCGCACGACACCTTCGCTATCCAGAAAGCGCGCGTCGATTTGCGCACTGGTCACATCCAGAAAAACGGAGCCTAGGATCGCGGTGGAAACGACCATTGCCGGGTGATCAAAGGTGCCACCACTCACCTTTCCAGAAGTCCCGGCAACCGTATAAACCGCGCCTCCGTTCTCGTTGGTGGTCTTCACATAGGCACCGGAACCACTCACCCGCCCGTCGCCGCCGTCCTTCACCACATTCATCGAAAAGGTCGAGGAATCACCGTAGTGGCCGTCGAGGAGGAACGACCGCTCGTAGGAATGGCTGTGACCCGCAAAGACCAGGTCCACCCCATTCGCCTCCAGAATCGGCAGAACGTTTTGCCGCATCTGCACGAGTTCCATCTCAAAATCCGAGTTATGCGAGCCGCGGCTGTATGGTGGGTGATGCCAAAATGCGACGGTCCATTTTTGCGTCGTGCTGGCCAGATCCGCTTCCAGCCAGGTCAGCATCGGGCTGCCGGGTGCGCGCGAACTTTGCATGGAGTCGAGGCAGACAAAATGGACCTGCCCGACATCGAATGAATAGTAGTGCTCGGTCCCGGAAGGCTGACCGCCTGCTTCTCCCCTGGTCGGAAAAGTGAACACGGAAAAGTAAGTCGCTCCGCGGTCCGCATACGTCTCGTGATTACCCAGCGTGGACCAAAGCGGCGTCGTCCGCAGGATCGACCGGAACGTGTCGAAGATCGCGTTTTGATGTTCCAGGTCGGTGCCGACGTCATAGGCATTGTCGCCGAGCATCAGCAGGGCATCTGGCGGGGAGAAAAGTGGCGACTGCAGATAGGCGTCGCGCACCGCCTCCGCTCGGCCCGTGCCGTCGCCCCCGGTGCCACAATCTCCGAGCAGCCAAATACGCAACGGCTGGGTCGATCCCGGAACAGGCAGTGTCTGGAACGTGTACTGGCTGCTGTTTCCCTCGAGCAGATTGACCCCGTCACCGATCGCGTACCGGTAACGCGTGTTCGGCTGGAGATTCGTCAGCGTGATCTCGTGCTCAGTAGTAGGCGTGAGCACCCTTCGAGAGCGCGGGCGAAAACGCGACGGCGCGACTGCCATGGAAAGCTCCGTCGGGCATGCGACGTCGGTGCGCCAGCGAACCGTGATGCTGTGACTCGTGGCGTTTTGCAAATAAGGCCCGCGCGTCACGAACACCGGGCGCCTGGCGCGACTTCCGATCAGCTCCAGATCAAAGCGTGCATCCGGCGAGTTCGTCGTGGCCTGATGCAATTCCACCGCAATGACGTTCGTTCCGCGGACGAGCAGATGTGCAGGGATTCGCACCGGATGATAAGCGCCTTCATCCGCTCCGGAGACGCTCGCCAACGCGAGCGTCTGCCCGTCGATGGCACCGCCTGGCATGTTCGAACGCAGCACCTCCGTTCCGTTAAGGTACACGATCGCCCCGTCATCCCGACGCAGCCGCAGAAACAGCGCGTTGAAACCGGGCGTGCGTGGAATCACGAAGGTCTTACGGAGGTAAGTCGTCACAGGCCGCTCCGCCGCGCCGGGATTCAGCGTGGTGACCTCTCCGCCTTTTCCATACCCGAGTTCCGCGCGACCGATCGACCAACTTGCGTCGTTGAACCCGGCAGTGCGCCAGCCTTCGCCTCGCTCGCCATCGTCTTTGTACCGCCACTCACTGCCGGTCGGAATCAGCGTCACGTTTTGCGCTGAAGCAGCGACGCCACCGAGCGAGAACAACGCGATTGCGAGCAAACGGGGGATGATCATTGGTTGTGCGACTTGGGGGAACCCACGCGGGGAGAAGAGCCGGGGGCCAATTCCGCGCCGGTATCGTTCACGCAGATGCGTTCATCCGCAAGTTTCCCCAAGCTTCCCGAACGGTCGTTTCCGCGGCCAGAAAGGAAGCGCCGACAGCAAATCAGCGCGACTGGCCGCGTCAGCAGATGCTGAGCACCCGCTCGACGACATCAGTCGGGCGCGGGAGCTGTTTGACTTCGAGCTTTGGGCTGTAAATCGCGGGCGCGTCGAGAGCCGTCACGCGGAGGACGGGCGCGTCGAGGTCGTCGAAGCACTTCTCCTGAAGCATCGCCGCGATCTGCGCGCTCACGCCGCAGAACGGCTTGTTCTCATCAACACAAACCGCCCGATGCGTTTTCCGAACACTGGCGAGGATGGTCTCCTCGTCGAGGGGACGAATGCTGCGCAGATCGATCACTTCGGCGTCGATGTCGTGCTCAGCGGCCAGCAACTCGGCGGCGCGGAGGGCGGTCAGCGCAGCACGGCCATGTGCGATCAGAGTGACGTCGCGCCCTTCCCGCTTGATGTCGGCTTTGCCGAGCGGGATCAGGTATTCCTCTTCCGGCACTTCGCCCTTTTCGCCGTAGAGCAACGTGTTCTCCATGAACATCACCGGATCGTTGTCGCGGATCGCGGTTTTCATCAGGCCTTTTGCGTCGTAGGCCGTCGCGGCACTGACCACCTTCAACCCGGGCACGCTCGCGAGCATGTTTTCCGGCGTGTGCGAATGCGTCGCCCCGACGTTGGTGCCGCCATTCGCAGGTCCGCGGATGACGATCGGGCAATTGATCAAGCCACCGCTCATGTAGCGAATCTGGCCGGCATTATTGACGATCTGATCCCAGGCAACGGTCGCGAAGCTCCAGAACATCAGCTCCATCACGGGCCGCAGCCCGAGCATGCTCGCGCCGATGCCCATGCCGATGAAGGCCGCTTCTGAGATCGGCGTATCGACCATCCGCTTGTCGCCATACTTCTTCCACAGACCGCGGGTGACTTTGTAAGCGCCGTCGTATTGCGCGACTTCTTCACCGATCAGCACGACATTCGGGTCGCGCTCGATCTCCTCGGCGAAGGCTTGGTTCAGGGCATCACGGTATTCGATGAGTGGCATGGGCGATGGGCGAAGTTAAACGTCTGTTGGTTCTAACCCGGTGTGTTTCGCGATCCGCGCGAGCATGCGCGGACCGATCTCCTCACCGTCATGGAAGGCGAACACGAAGTCCGGAAAGCTGGAGTGGCTGAGCACACGATGAGAGCCGCCCGTTTCACGCTTGATCCTCCAACCCTTCCGCAGGAGCGCTGCCAGAACCCGGCGCGCCTTTGCCGAACCCCAGTGGCTCATGCATGTACGGTGAAAACCTCCGCTAGTTCGGCCGTTGGCTCGCCGTGGTCGAGGCGGTCGGCGAGGATCCGCAAAACCAGGGCTTCCACCTTTGCCACGGCACTTGCCCGCGTATCGCCGTAAGCGATCGCTCCGGGAATCGCCGGCGCTTCGGCGATCCAGCGTCCGTCTTCTTCAGCTTCGACCTCGATCTTCAAAGAAACTCAGTCGTTGAAAAAATGCTTTCCAGTCCGCCCGGCTTCGGTCTGGCGGTCGGTCTCAAAGTACACGTCTTCGAAGATGCTCGCGTCACTCGGCAGCGGGCTTTCCTCGGCGAAAACCGCAGCGGCTTCGGCCTCTTCCTTCGCCTCTTCACTGATCTGGTCGAACTGATCTTCGTTCAGAATCCCGTCGGCGATCAGCCGCTTCTTGAAGAGCTGGATCGGATCGTGATCGTTCTTGTAACGCTCGATCTCCTCCTTTGTCCGGTATCCACCGCTGTGTTTCGCGTCGGCCACCGAGTGCCCGTAGTAACGGTAGGTATCGAACTCCAGCACCGTGGGGCGCGACTTCTCGTGCGCCCGCTCGATCGCCTGCTGCGTCACCGCCCGCACTTCGTAAAGATCTTCGCCGTTCGCCTGTGCCCAATCGATCAGGAACGCGTCCGCCCGCTCCGCAAGGCAGCTCTTCACCACCGACGAGCGCTCCAGACTCGTACCCATCGAGTATTTGTTGTTCTCGATGATGTAGATCACCGGCAGGTCGAAGAGCGACGCCATGTTCAGCGACTCGTAAAAGACGCCTTGATTGATCGCGCCGTCGCCGAGGAAGCACAGCGCCGCGCCTTTCAGCCCCTTGTATTTAATGCCGTAGGCCAGGCCGAGTCCGAGCGGGGTCTGACCGCCGACAATGCCGTGTCCACCCCAGTAATTTTTGTCCGGCGCAAAGAAATGCATCGAGCCGCCTTTCCCTTTCGAGCAGCCGGTCGCTTTGCCGTAGAGCTCGGCCATGCATTCGTTCATGCTCATGCCGACCCCGAGCGCGTGGCCGTGGCAGCGATACGCGGTGATGACGTGATCGTTGTCGCCCATCAACGAGCAGGTGCCGATCGCGATGCTTTCCTGCCCGATGTAGAGGTGCATGAAGCCGCCCATCTTGCCCGCCTGATACTGGCGCAGCGCCGTCTGCTCGAAGCGCCGGATGCGCAGCATCTCGCGCAGGAAGCCGAGTTTATCTTCCTTGGTGAGCTTCGCGTTGATCGGTGCGGCGGCGTGGGCTTTGGCTTTGACGGCAGTTTCCATAGGCGGGGCGGCGTAACGGAGGATGATGTAATGGCCGGCCCGGTCCAGTGCAACCTCGCAACCGGAGATTTGGCGCGAGCCGGCCTTGCCGTTCGCGGGATCGAAGGTTCGGCTTTCTTCGCGTCCGCGGAATCGGCACGGTCCCCTGCTCTGCCATGCGCCACCAAGCGATCCCGTCCGTCCTTTTCACCCTGAATCGCGAACGCCTCCGCGCAAGGCTCGCGCCGCATGCACTGGCGCTCGTGCAAGCCAACGATCTGCTCGCGACCAACGCCGACGGCACCGCGGCGTATGCGCCGAATAGCGACCTTTTCTACCTCACCGGTGTGGAGCAGGAGGAATCCATTCTTCTCCTCGCTCCGGACGCGCACGACGAGAAACAGCGCGAGATCCTTTTCCTGCGCGAGACGAACGAAACGATCGCGCAATGGGAGGGCCACAAACTCACCAGGGAGGAAGCCCGCGCGCTGACCGGTATCGCGCAAGTGAAGTGGCTGAGCGAATTCCCGAGCATCTTCCGTGGACTGATGTGCGAGGCGGAAAGCGTTTACCTCAACACCAACGAGCATCGCCGAGCCTCTGTGCAGAGCGAGTCGCGCGACGAACGGTTCATCCGCGAAACCCAGCAGCGTTACCCGCTGCACCGCTACGAACGGCTCGCGCGGATCATGCACGCCTTGCGTGCGGAGAAATCCGAGCACGAGCTCGCGCTGATCCG
>JAQGOK010000021.1 GCA_028293645.1 Chthoniobacter sp. | reverse complement strand
GACCATCAAGGCAGCCCTGCCGATCCTGGGTGGTCACCGGAACAATTCCTAAGCGCTCGTGAGAAATGATTCCGCCACGCCGTCGGGCGTTCGTGGACCGGCCGCCTCTCTCGAGAACGGATTGCTTGCGAGAACGGTTCACTCAGTGCCGCCTTGTTCCATCGTGACGAGGCGGTGAGGAATAGTTCAGATTCGAATCGAGGTTATTGTGAGCTGCGGCGCCCGCCGGTTCAGGCGCGCGCCATTGCTCGTCGAAAAATCCCGCGGTCACGATCCTGCCCGGATGGTAGGCGTCGGGTGGCGTTCGCAGATCGACGATCGCCCAATCGGGGAGCTTCGGCGTCTGCTGCGCGTTGTTTAGCGCGGCCGCTTCACGGAAGGTGAAGCTGCTATTGAGCACGACGTAGCGCTGTGGATTGACCGGATTCGGGAAGATCAGAATCGGCGCGGTGTGGGCGGCGTCGTAGGTCTGACCAGCGAAGACCAGCTGCTTGCCGTCCCACTTCACCGGGAGCTGATCGACGATCCTCTTCAGCACGGCGTTGCTGCTCGGGTCACCCCAGAGGACGAGGTTGGAATTTGTGATGTCGTCCTCGGAAACGGCGGTATCGGAAACGACGCGTGCGTCTCCGCGAAAGACTTGTCGCCACTGCGAAACCGCGCGGGAGAGTTCGCTCTCCACCCAATCGCCGCCGACTTTGTTCAGCGGCTTGCCGCTCGGTCGGACGAAGGCGAACGAGTCCATGAACGCGTGGTCGATCGGACCGCAGATGCCGGGACGTTTCTCGATAATCGACGGATCGGGCGCCGTGGGCTTGGTCCATCGGCCATCCTTCTTCACACGCGAAAACACCGGGACGTCGTCCTGACTATATCCTTGTTCTTGGCCGTCGATGATAGCCTGCGGCCGTATCCGATAGGAGATCGGTCGTAACGCTTCGAGATCCGCCCAGTTGAAGCTAAAGCGAGCAATGTTCTGCGTCTTCAAGTGGAGCGCGCCGTCGGAGTCGATCCTCCAGGTGAGTTCCGCGCGTTCCCAATGCTTCTCCAGCCGCTCGATGCGGAGTCGCTTCATCTCCGGATAGACGAGCGAGTAGGTGACAAAACGAACCTCGCCGAGCAGGTTGCCCGCGCCTTCCGCAACCGCCGCATCGAGCAGCGCGTTGATCTTCGGCTTCGACTCCTCGTGGTACTTGTGCCCGATCTGCGGGCCGATGATGTGCTCGATCTTCACGCCTTCCGGCTCGGCGTGGCGGAGCATGATATCGGCGGCTTGTTTTTGACCGTCGAGTTCACCGGAGTAGGCGACGGTGGTGGTGTTCGCCAGGTTCGCGACGTAGCCGGTGGAATCGTACCAGCGCCAGAGCTTCTGTTCCCATTCCGGAGGGAGCGGCTTGTTCGGCGTGCCGAGCTTGAGGAACTCCTTGCTCTCCGCGAACCCGGCACCGGGCGCGACCGCGGCGAACATTCCCGCGAAGTGCGTTCCAAACTGCCACGCCGCCGCGCCCCCCATCGAGAAGCCGCGCATCACGAGCCGCGTGTCGTCGATCGCGTAATGTTTCTTTGCGTCGGCGAGCGCTTCGAAGAGATCGACCTCGCCGGCAAATTTGTTCGCATTGCAGTAGCGGCCATAGAGGAAAAGCACGAACGCGCCAGGCGGCTGGAACTCGCCTTTGCTGTTCAGGCGTTCGTTGACGAAAGCGAGTTCGCTCAGCTTTTCGCCGCGGCCATGACACCAGAAATCGAGGCGGCGTCGCTGTTTGTCGTCCGGCTTCCAATCCTCCGGCACCAGCATCCCGTAAGGCTGGATCGAACCGTCGATCTTTGACCGATAAGCCCGCACAACCAGGCCCGTGGCGGCATTCCATGACGGTCTTCCTTCGCGAAGTTCCGCCGCCCGCTGCTGCCCAATCGCGAGCAGTTTTTTTGCAACGGCGACCTCCTTCAAATCAAAGAACTCGTCATGGCGGAGCGCCCAATCGACGGCCTTGTGGAAGATCTCGACGTTCGGCAACTCGGCCGCGAGCTCGGCACTGCCGGGCAGAGATTTGATCTCTCCCGTGAGAAGCTCCAAGCCGGTTTGAAGCTCCTGCCGATCCCCCTCCGGAAGCACGAGCCCCGGCGGCGGAATCCGTCGAAGCGGTGTAAGATCGGCCGCGACCGCAGTCGCTGCCAGGAGGATAACGAACGCGGGGAGAAGACGTCTCATGTGGACGATGCTGTGCTCCGGCAAAGGACCCGTCGAGCGGGGTTTCCGCACCCCAGCCGCCGATTGCGCGGGGCATCTGCGCGTGACGATTTCCTGCGGGAAAACAGGGGCGGGACTCTCACGAGCCCGCCTCGCGTCCAAAGGACGGCGAGCCTTCCGGCAGGTCAGCGCGAAGCCGCCGACCTGCAATCGACGAGCTAACTCAGCCAGTTCGCGAGCTGCTGCTTCGCGTCGGGCGTCAGGTTCATCCTGAATTCCTTGCCCGCGCGCAACCGCAAGTGGTGGCCCTCGGCATCGGTAAAATTCAGCTCCACCTGCTGCGTCCCTGGATGCTCTTTGACGACTTCCCGCACACGGGTGAGATCAGCTTCCGTAGTGCGGCTCCGGTCGAAGGAAAGGACCACCGCGCTTTCGGCGTTGCCTTTGCTGGAAGACGCGGAGCTGGATTTGGCGGCGGGTTTGTTGAGTGGTTTCACTTCGTTGGCGGAGATGCGGGGCGCCTCCTCGCGTTGATCGAGCCGTCCGCTGATACTCACAGCGTTGCCCGGAACCAGGTGCGCCTGCGCTTTCACAAATGCTTCGTTCCAGATCATCACTTCGAGCGTGCCGGTGAGATCTTCGAGCGTCACAACTGCGAACGGTTTGCTCTCCTTCTTCGTGAACTTCTTGTCCACCGCCGTCAGCGCGCCGGCGATCGAAACGGTGCTCTTGTCCTCGCATTCACCGAGCTGCGCGATGGGGGTGAACTTGCCGCTCTCGAGCAGCGGCCGGTAGTCGTCGAGCGGATGACCTGTGACGTAGAACCCGAGCAGTTCCTTTTCGTAGGACAACTTCTCGGTGCTGCTCCAGGGCGGCACAGCCGGAGCGTTGCGCTTGATCGGCGCGGGATCGGATTCGAACGCATCGAAGAGCGAACTCTGGCCGGCCGCGCGATCGCGATGCGACGAAGCGGCCGCGGCGAAGGCGCTGTCGATCTCTGCGAAAAGTTGCGCGCGATCGACTTCGCACCAGTCAAATGCGCCGCACTTCACCAGACTTTCGAGTGACTTCTTGTTCAGCTTCTTCGAGTCGATCCGGCCGCAGAAATCCTCGAGCGACTTGAACACTCCGCGCTCCTCGCGCTCCGCGATCGCGGATTCCATCGCGGCTTCACTCACGTTTTTGATCGCTGCCAGACCGTAACGGATCGAGCCGACGTGAATGCGCGGTTGCGCGGCTTCGGCTTCTTTGCGGCGTCTCCGTTCGGCAGCGCGGCTGACCGGCGCGGCTTCCAGATCTGCTTCATCGGACTCCGCGACTTCTTCGACCACCGGTGGCTTCGCGCGCCGAAGCTCTTGCGCGGCGGCGACGCCCTCCACGCTGATTTCCTCCGGCACAAATTTGAGTCCGCTCTTGTTCACCTCCGGCGCGAGGATGGTGATCCCGAGCCGGCTGCACTCCGCGACGAAGATGCTGATCTTATCGGTGTTCGCGACTTCATTGCTCATCACCGCGGCCATGAATTCCACGGGGTAATTCGCCTTTAAAAATGCGGTCTGATAACTCACCCAGGCGTAAGCCGCGGAGTGCGACCGGTTGAAGCCGTAGCCCGCAAATTTCTCGAGCAAGTCGAAGATGTCGTTCGCCTTCTTCGGGTCGATGTCGTTCAGCTCCTTGCAGCCTTTCACGAACTTTTCGCGCTCCTTCGCCATCTTCTCCTTGTCCTTCTTGCCCATCGCGCGGCGGAGCAAATCGGCGCCGCCAAGCGTGTAACCGGCGAGCACCGAAGCGGCCGCCATGACCTGCTCCTGATAGACAAAGATGCCGTAGGTATCCGCGGTAACCGTCTCCAGCAGCTTGTGCGCGTACTTGATCTTCTGGAGCCCTTTCTTGCGCTTGATGTAGTCGGGGATGAGGTCCATCGGACCCGGCCGATAGAGCGCCAGGATCGCGTTGATGTCCTCGATGTCCGCGATGTTGAACTGCCGGCAGACGTTGACCATGCCGCCGGATTCCAACTGGAAGATCGCAATCGTTTCACCGCGATTGAGCAGGTCGAACGTCGGCTGATCCTGCAGCGGGATCGTGTCGATATCGAAGTCGGGCACGCGCTGCCGAATCAACACCACCGCATCGGTGATGACGGTGAGCGTCTTTAAGCCCAGGAAATCCATCTTCAGCATCCCGAGATCGGTCAGCGGACCCATCGCGTACTGGCTGACGATCGAGCCGTCATTTGCGCGGGTGAGTGGGATGTATTCCGACAAATCGCGATCGCTGATCACGACGCCCGCCGCGTGGACGCCGACGCCACGAGTTAAGCCCTCGAGGGTTGTCGCGTATTCCCAAAGTTGTTTTGTGGCAGGCTCTTCCTCGACCGCTTTCTTCAGCTCGGGGTTCTTGTCGATCGCTCCCGCGACGTGCTGCTTTTCGCCCGTCTCTTTGTTCTTTTCGTCATGGCCGGCCAGCGTGATGCCGAGCTCGTTCGGCACCATCTTCGCCATGCGATCCCCGTCGCCGTAACTCCAGCCGAGCACGCGCGCCACATCGCGGACGACCGACTTCGCGCCCATCGTGCCGAAAGTGACGATCTGCGAAACTGCGCGATCGCCGTACTTCTGCCGCACGTATTCGATGACTTCGCTGCGACGATTGACGCAGAAATCCACGTCGATATCCGGCGGGCTGACGCGCTCCGGGTTGAGGAATCGCTCGAAGAGCAGCTTGTAGCGAATCGGGTCAATGTCGGTGATGCCCATCGCGTAGGCCGCCATCGAACCGGCGGCGGAACCGCGCCCCGGTCCGACCGGGATACCGCGCGCCTTGGCCCAGGCGATGAAATCCCAGACGATCAGGAAATAGTTCACGAAGCCCTGCGACTCGAGCAACGCGAGTTCGCGCTCGATGCGTTCGGCGACCACCGGATCGTCCATGGCACGCTCGCCGTAGCGTTTGATCAGCCCGGCATACACGATCTGCCGCATGTGCTCCGTCTGAGTGATCCCTTCCGGCGGTGTGAAATTCGGGTACTTCGGCGTGCCGAACTCGATCTTCAGGTCGCACCGCTCCGCGATGGCCAGCGTGTTCGTGACTGCCTCCGGATGGTCGCGGAAAATGTGCGCCATCTCGGCCGGCGACTTCAGGAAAAGCTCCGGCGTGTACTTCATCCGGCGCTCATCCGCGACGTTCGCTCCAGTGCCGATGCAGATCATCACGTCGTGCGCCTCGTGATGTGAGCGCTCGAGAAAATGCACGTCATTCGCCCCCACCAAACCGAGCCCGAGATCCTGCCCAATGCGCGGGATCACGCGGTTGCATTTGAGTTGCTGCTCGATCCCGTGGTCGTGCATCTCGAGAAAGAAATTCTCGGCGCCCAGGATGTCCCGATATTGCCCCGCCAGCTCCAGCGCGCGGGGGTAATTGTCCGCCACGATCGCGCTGTTCACCTCGCCTTTGAGGCAGCCGCTGAGGCCGATCAACCCGGCGGAATGCTGTGCGAGCAGCTCCTTGTCGATCCGCGGCTTGTAATACATGCCGTCGAGATGGGCGATGGAGACGAGCTTGATCAGGTTCGCGTAGCCGGTCAGGTCTTTGGCCAGCAGGGTGAAGTGATACGCCGCATCGCGGCCGTTCGTCGCACCGCGATCCCGATGCGAAGCCGGAGCCATGTAAACCTCGCAGCCGATGATCGGCTTCACCCCGGCCTTCTGCGCTTCCTGGTAAAACTCGATCACCCCAAACATGTTGCCGTGGTCGGTGATCGCGGCCGCCGGCATGCCGTGTTCCTTCACCTTTTGCATCAGCTCCGGGATGCGCACTGCGCCATCGAGCAGCGAGTACTCGGTGTGCAGGTGGAGGTGAACGAAGGAGTCGGCGGACATGCGAAGACGATACGCACGCGGCCCGGCCGTTGAAGCGGTAATTCCGCGGAAACTGCCTCACCGAAGGCGGGTCAGACCGTCTTCTGGAGCGTGAAGATTCCGTAGCGCATGGCGCGGCTGCGGAAAGCGATCCAGAGGCGGACGATCGTCAGCGCAAAGATGCGGTTGGACGCGTGCGGGTTCAGGAGAAAGCGGACGTAAGCCGGTTTGCGCAACAGATTGAGCAGGAAGATGCGGACGATCATCGGCCAGGTGCGTGCGATCTGCGCGGTGACGTCCTGCACCCGCACGATCTCGAAGCCTGCTGCGGTTGCGAGCTGGCGGTAGTCGCTTTCGCTGCCGAGATGCGGCATGCGACCCTCGCGGCAGATGGGTTCGATCAGCCAGCGCTCTTGCAACGGGCTCGGCTGTTCGGCCGCCAGCCAGGCACAAATCACCAGCCGTCCGCCCGGCCGCAACACGCGATGCGCTTGTCTGAAGAACGCCGGCTTGTCCGGCATGTGCTCGCTGCTTTCGATCGCGATGCCGGTGTCGAACGCCGAATCGGGCAAGTCGTTCCGGAGCCAGTCTCCGAGCAGGATTTGCGGATTTTCATTCGCGCTGGTGTGGCTCCTCGCGAACGCGTGCTGCGCCGCCGAGATCGTGATCCCGGTGACCTGCCCGCCGAGTTCCGTCACGAGCAGGCGGGCCGTGGCGCCGTAGCCGCAGCCGATGTCGATCACGCGCGTTTCACTGGTGATCTGCCCTTCCGCGACGACCGCATCGATCAGCTGTCGAACGGCCTGCGGCTGCGTTTCGTCGCCTCGAATCCAGAGCCCGTGATGCACGTGCTCGCCCCAGATCTCGCGATAGAACGCGTCCAGCTCGTCGTAATGGCGCGCCACGGCGGCGCCCTCGATGGTCTCTCGTGAAGCGATCACGGGCGCATCGTTTCAGATGCTGTCACCCGCCGCCACACCGATGCGTCCTACGGCTCTTCGAGCGCCTCGCGCAGGGCCGCCTGCGCTCCGGCGAAGACCGCTGGGTTTGCCAATAGCGCAGTCGCCTGGATCAAATCCGGGTGCTCATCGGCCGCTTTCATCCGCGCGGCCAGTCCGTGGAATTCCGCAGCGCGCCGGGTTTGATCCACCCCATCGAAGCTCTCGAACCACGCTCTGAGCTCCTCGTCCTCCACCAACACTTGCACAAAGCGCACCAGCCCTTCCGGCAGCGCCGGCTCGCTCACTTCCGATTGGTTTTGATCACGATCTCCACACGGCGATTGGGCGCCTGTTCTTCGATGCTCTTGTCCGGGCTGACGATCAGCCGCGCGCTGCCCAAGCCTTTGGTTTGGATGCGTTCGGGGGCGATGCCCATCACCGCCTGCAGCCACTCCTTCACCACCTCAGCGCGGCGTTCGCTCAACCGCAGGTTGTATTCGGCACCGCCGAATGAATCGGAGTGTCCTTCGATGCTGAAGGTCGCCTTCGGGTTGCGTTTGATCAGCTCGCCGAGCTTCTTCAGCTCCTCGATCGATTCGGGCCGCAACTCGGCGCTGTTGTATTCGTAAAGAGCGCCGCCAGGGATTCCCACCTTGTCGCCCACGGGCAGCGGTCCGGTGCGCTCCAGCGCGTCATCGATGCTCTGCATGCCCGGCACGCCTTCCGCGTCGCCGATGCCGCCGTCGCCGAGCCGGTTTGTCTTCGGCAATGCGAGCACCGGCTGATTTCGCGAGCGGGGACCTTCCTTGAGCAGCGAGCCGGCAATCGAGTCCCATTCCTTTTCCCGCGAGCCGCGGCTTTCCGCTTCGATCTTCGCAAACGCTTCCGACCCGCTCAGCTCCGGCTTGGGCCGTTCACTGAGAATCGGCTTCGGCATGTCAGGCAACTGGGGCGCCGCGCGCACCTCCTGCACTTCGGGTTTGTCGGTCGGCACGGGGATCTTCGCCGCATTCGGGACCTTGTCGATTTTCACGCGGATCTCCTCCTCTTTCGGCGCCTCGGGGATGTTCCACTTTTTCATGTTGAACACGCGCGGCGGCGCGGGCCGCTCGGTCGGCGCGGCAAACCCTTCCAGCTTCTTGATCTGAAAGAACGCAAACAGCCCACCGTGGATCATCAGCGAAAGCACGAACGCGCGCAGGACCCATTTGCGCATCAGGGGCGCCTCCACCGCGTTGGACTGATAGATATCGTAGCGAGACATGGCCGGGCGGAAGATGACACGCATCACTCGCGCGAGCGACGGTTTCTTAGTGGCTGCAAGGTGCCTGAACTCGCATGCCCCGCCGGATTAGAATTGGCTGGCGAGTGCTGACGGAGCGCGCCTGTAGAGGAACCTGCCAGGTTCCCCACATTTCTGGTCGAGGGGAACCCAACGGATTCCCCTACAGCTCGGTCACGCTTTCGAATGCAGGTGAGGTTCCCCGGCAAGACGCACAGAACCCTTGCCCCTAGGCGGGGGAGTTTCCGGTTGCGTCGCCCGAAGCCACCCACCATTTTCGCCTCCCTTTTTATGAGCCAGCCCAAAGAGATCCCGTTGATGGAAAAAGTCGTGTCGTTGTGCAAACGCCGCGGCTTCATTTTCCAAAGCTCGGAAATCTACGGCGGCATCAATGGCTTCTGGGATTACGGCCCGCTCGGCGCCGAGCTAAAGCGCAACCTCCGTGACACCTGGTGGCGCGCGATGACGCGCGAACGCGAAGACGTGGTCGGCCTCGACGCGACGATCATCATGCATCCGAACATCTGGAAAGCGTCCGGGCATGTGGACACGTTCAGCGATCCGATGGTGGATTGTTTGGTCACCAAGAAGCGGTTCCGGGCGGATCACGTCGAGCCGCAGAGCGGGACGGTTTACTCATGGACGGGTGCGAAGGGCGAGCAAAGCGATGAAGATGTTGGGAAGGTTTTTTTCAAAGACGTCGCGCTGATCTTGAAAGATGTCGGGGAGGATCCCGAAAGGTGTTGGAACGAGCTGAAACAGGCACGGCAAGACCGAGCTGATTGGCTGAGTGCTCTGCGTCACCTGTTTGAGAGTAAATGGCTTAAGCTGGACGAATCCCGACAAGAGGAAGTCGAGGCTTTGCTTTCGGCAGAACGAGTAATCCCCTTCAGTGTGCTGCTTGCGCAGGGCAAGCCGGCAGACAGCGCGCGCAAGGTGGGCGCGCAGTTCTACGCCATGCGCGGGCTGACAAATCCAACGCTGCTCGGCGAAAGGAGCGCGAAGGTCGAAAACACCCGGGCCTTTAATCCCGAGAACGGTGCTCAGCTTACGGAGCCGAAGCCGTTCAACCTGATGTTCTCAACGCATTACGGTGCTGTGGTTTCGGACGATAACAAAGCTTACCTCCGCCCGGAAACCGCTCAGGCGATCTTCGCGCAGTTCAAAAACGTCGTGGATAGCACGCGGCAGAAGGTCCCGTTCGGCGTTTGCCAGATTGGCAAAGCTTTCCGCAACGAAGTCACGCCGCGCAACTTCACTTTCCGCTCGCGCGAGTTCGAGCAGATGGAACTCGAGTTCTTCATCAAGCCAGACGAAGCGATCCGCATCACGCACGGCTCGGTGGCGCAGTGGAGCGAGGGCGCTGATCTTTCCGCGCCGCAGCCGAATTGGGGCTGGGAGATGTGGCACCGTTACTGGGTCGCGCAGCGGACGGCTTACTACCACAGCATCGGACTCACGGACGAAGTCCTGGCTTATCACTGGCAGACCCCTGAGGAGCTCGCGCACTACGCCCGCGCCTGCGTCGATATCCTGTTCAAGTTCCCCTTCGGGACCGACGAGCTGGAAGGCATCGCCGCGCGCGGCAACTTCGACCTTTCGCAACACCAGGAACACAGCGGGAAGTCGCAGGAGGTCTTTGACGAAGAATTGCGCGCCGCCGCCAACAAGCTCGACGAGGCCGCCAAGGCGGCGATCGTTGCCGACGCGGAAAACGAATGGGCAGCTGGTGCTGCGAAGAAGGGAATCTCCGAAGAAGCAGGCCGCACGGCGGCTCGGGCTTTCTGCGAGAAGCTCTTCAAAGGCATCTACATCCCGCATGTTATCGAGCCTTCCGCCGGCTTGGATCGGCTGGCGCTGGCGGTCCTTTGCCTGGCTTACTCCGAGGCCGAGAAGACCGACCCGATATGCAACGTCGAGAAGGTGAACGTCATGCGCTTCCACCCTCTCATCGCGCCGATCAAAGTCGCCGTGTTTCCGCGGCTCAAAAACAAGCCTGAGCTCGTCGCGAAAGCGCGCGGTGTTTACGACCGGCTCAAGAAA
>JAQGOK010000012.1 GCA_028293645.1 Chthoniobacter sp. | reverse complement strand
GCGAGGTCGGGCTGTTCGAAGAGAGCGATCGAGTGGAGTTGCTCGACGGGGAGATCATTCTTATGTCGCCGATTGGGAATCGCCACGCACTCGCCCTTGCCTTCCTGATCGATATTCTTGGAGACGTGAACAAACGGAGGTATCTGCTGTGGCCTGGGAACCCGGTGGAAGCGGATGATTATTCGGAACCGCTGCCCGACCTTGCCGTGTTGCCGCGCACCCACAAAGGGGCACGCCGGCATCCATTCACCACCGACACTCACCTGATCGTTGAGATCGCCGACAGCAGCCTGCGCCACGATCAAGGCCGCAAGCTGCGCAAGTACGCCCAGAGCGGGGTGGTGGAATACTGGATCGTGAATCTTCGGGACGATGTGATCGAAGTGTATCGGGAACCGCGTGGTGAAGAATACGCGGCCAAGCTGATGGTTAAGGGCGGGCAGTCGATCGCGCCGCTGGCGTTTCCAGACGTGGTGGTGCCTGTCGATGAGATCATTCCTCCGCGCTGACGGCGCCACTTCGACCCGTGGAGTTCAAGCGCACCCTTTTCGTCAACCCGCCATCATGGCAAGGCTTTGATGGTGGCGCGGGCTCGCGTTATCAGGCGAAGCGCGAGGTGCGTTCGTTTTGGTTTCCGACGTGGCTGGCGCAACCGGCTGCGCTGATCGAGGGCAGTCGCCTCGTCGATGCGCCGCCGCACGGTCAGTCGCTCGATGACGTGGTGCGGATCGCGCGCGACTACGAAGTGGTGATCCTGCACACGAGCGCGCCGACGTTGCGCGGAGATGCGGCACTCGCTGAAGCGCTGAGGTCCCAGAATCGCGATCTGCAGATCGGGCTGGTCGGCGCGCATGCCGCGGTGCTGCCGGAAGAGACATTGCGCGCGAGTGAGGCGATCGATTTCGTCGGGCGCAAAGAGTTCGATTTCACCTGTCGGGACGTGGCACTTGGCAAACCGCTCGCCGAGATCGACGGGCTCTCGTTTCGAAAGGACGGCTCGATCGTTCACAATCCCGAGCGGGCCTTGATCGCCGACTTCGACGAACTGCCGAGCGTGATGGACGTCTATGCGCGCGACCTCGAGATCGAGCGCTATTTCATCGGCTACCTCAAGCATCCCTACGTCTCGCATTACACCGGCCGCGGCTGTCCGGCGCAGTGCACGTTTTGCCTCTGGCCGCAGACGGTCGGCGGCCACAGATACCGTGCAAAATCACCGGCTGCAGTTGCCCGTGAGATGGCGCACGCACAGCGGCTTTTCCCGCAGGTGAAAGAGTTCTTTTTCGACGACGACACGTTCACCGCCTACCAGCCGCGCGCGCGTGAAATCGCCCGCGAGCTGGGAAAACTCGGCATAACCTGGAGCTGCAACGCCCGTGCAAATGTAAACCGCGAGACGTTGAAGACGATGCGCGACAACGGGCTGCGCCTGCTGCTCGTCGGCTACGAGAGCGGAGTGCAGGGCATTCTCGACAACATCAAGAAAGGTATCCGGATCGAGGAAGCACGCGAGTTCACGCGGAACTGTCGGGAGCTCGGCATCACGATCCACGGCACGTTCATCCTCGGGTTGCCGGGCGAGACGCCGGAGACGATCCGACAGACCATCGAGTTTGCGAAATCGCTCGATGTGTTTTCGATCCAGGTCAGTTTGGCAGCTCCCTATCCCGGTACGGAGCTTTACCGGCAGGCCAAAGAGAATGGGTGGATTCGAGAAGGGGCCGACCTGGTGGATGGACACGGCCAACAGACGGCCGCGCTCGAGTACGACGGCCTGACGCGCGATCAAATCTTCGCGGCCGTCGAACGCTTCTACAAAGCCTACTACTTCCGTCCGCGGCCGATCGCGCGAATGGTCGGCGAGATGCTCGGTGATTGGGAAATGATGAAGCGCCGGCTGCGGGAAGGAGCAGAGTTCTTCCGATTCCTGCGGCTGCGAAGCGCGGAGAGCTGAGGCTCGGCTCAACCGCCGGGGGCTCAAAGGGTCAGGGCCGCGGAGAAAGGCGGGGCAGAGGTGAGTTTCTGGTGTTCGCCCGGTGTTCTTCGAGCCGTCCTCACCAGGAAAGCTCAGGAGCCGTGTCCTGTTCCCGCTGCTTCTCTGCGGCCCTCCGCGTCTCTACGCCCTCTGCGGTCAGGCTGGGATAGAACCCTTCGTTTTGCGCTTCGTGCGCTCTTGCTTCCGTGAATAGGTTCGAAACGTGCCCATGACGTCCCCCGAAGCCAAACATCCGACGGTTACGGTTGGCGAATTCTACACGCGCCACTCGGAAGCGCTGCAGATGAAGCTGATCGGTCCGGGCGTCGGTTTTGATCGCCGGATCCGGGAGCCCACCGTCAATCGGCCTGGCCTCGCGCTCGCCGGCTTCTTTAGCTATTTCGCGCTGAAACGCATCCAGGTGCTCGGCAGCGCAGAGCTTTCCTATTTGAAGAGCCTACCGCTCGAAGAAGCGCGTGTCCGCTGTCGGGCGCTCTGTCAGCAGGCACTCCCATGCATCATCGTCTCGCGCGGTGCCAAGCCGCCGCCCTGCGTCATCGAAGAGGCGGAGACGGCTGGAATCGCGGTTTTCCGCACGCCGATGGTGACGATGAAGTTCATCAACGCCGCGACGCTGGCGCTGGAATTCGACTTCGCACCGATGAAAAGCGAGTACGGCAGCATGATCGACATCATGGGTGTCGGCACTTTCATCCGCGGCTCCAGCGGTATCGGCAAAAGCGAATGCGTGCTCGGGTTGATTGAGCGTGGACATAGCCTGGTCAGCGACGACATGACCCGGTATCGCGCGCTCGAAGGCCGCGAGTTGGTCGGCACTTCGCCCGATCTGACGCGGCATCATATGGAGATCCGCGGTTTGGGGATCATCAACGTCATGTCCATCTTCGGCATCGGTTCCGTGCGCCTGGAAAAGCGGTTGGATCTCGTGGTGACACTAAAGGATTGGCAGGAACTGGAGGAGGTCGATAGGATCGGCTTGGATCAGGAATACTACGAGATTTTGGACATCCTGATCCCGCACGTCACCATTCCCGTGCGGATGGGCCGTGACCTGGCCCGTCTCGTGGAAGTCGCTGCTTTGGACCAGAAGCTGAAGAGTATGGGCCAAAACAGCGCGATGGAATTTAACCAACGTTTGCTAAACCTCATGCAGAAGAAGAAAGAGCAGTGATGGGCTTCCTTAGCCGCAAAAGTGACATTGATTCCAAGGTCAGCCGGACATTGACGATCATCAATCGCCTCGGCATGCATGCACGCCCTTCCGCAATGTTTGTGAAGGCGGCGAGCCGCTTTCGCTGCGAGGTGTGGGTGGAAAAGGACGGCGAACGTGTGAATGGAAAGAGCATCATGGGTTTGATGATGCTGGCGGCTGGGCAGGGCTCAAAGCTGCTGGTCACCTGCGAAGGCGCCGACGCCGAAAAGGCGCTCAACGAGATCGAAAGCATCATCGCCCGGAAGTTCGATGAGGACTGATCGGCCGGCGCGGTCATGAGCGAAGCAGGCAGCGTTTTGGAGGAACGTCGCTTCGGTGGAGTGGGCGTTTCGCCCGGCATCGCCCGGGGCACTGTTTTCGTCTACCGGCCGGACGAAGAGGAGCCCCCAATGCGCCTCGTCCAAGAGGCGGATCTTCCCGGAGAGATCGCACGTTTCGAAAACGCGCTCATTGCCACCCGCCAGCAGATTCTCGCGATGCAGCAGCGCATCGCGGAATCGATCGGCGCCAAGGACGCCGGCATCTTTGACGCGCATCTGCTGGTGGTCGAAGACCGGACGCTCATCGACGAGGTGCTCCGCAACCTCGCGCGCGACAAATGCAATGTGGAGCACGTCTTCGCCAACGTCGCCGGACGGTATGCGAAGACGCTCAGCGAGATCGATGATCCGTACCTGCGCGAGCGGGCGCTGGACATCTACGACGTCACCCGGCGCGTGATTCACAATCTCCTCGGCAAGGAGCGTCGCGATCTCGCGAGCATCACCGTGCCGGTCATTTTGCTCGCGCATAATCTAACGCCCTCCGACACGGCGCAGCTCAACCGCGAACTCGTGCTCGGCTTCGGCACCGATATCGGGAGCAAGACCTCACACACCGCGATCATGGCGCGATCGTTGAACATCCCGGCGGTGGTCGGGCTGCACGATGGCTCCACGCAGCTCGCGACCGGCGATCACATCCTGCTCGATGGCTACAACGGCTTGCTCATCGTCAATCCTAGCGATCAAACGCTGTGGGAATACGGCGAGCTGGAAATCAAGAAGGGCGCGGTCGAAGAGAAGCTCACGCAGCTCCGCGAAACCGAGTCGCGGACGATTGACGGCCGGCACGTCATCCTGAGCGCCAACATCGAGCTGCCCCAGGATCTCGATCAGGTCTTCCAAAGCGGCGCGGAAGGCATTGGCCTCTATCGGACGGAGTTCTTTTATCTCAACAAGACCGAGTTACCCAACGAGGAAGAGCAATACGCGGCTTATCGCAAAGTCGCCGAAAGCGTGCGGCCGCACAGCGTCATCATCCGCACCCTCGATCTGGGCGGTGACAAGTTCATGACGGCATTGCACATGCCAGCGGAGTCGAACCCGTTCCTGGGCTGGCGGGCGATCCGCTTCTGCCTGGAGCGCATCGACATCTTCAAACCGCAACTCCGCGCGATCCTGCGAGCGAGTGCCGTTGGCAACGTGCGGATCATGTATCCGATGATCTCCGGCGTGGAGGAACTGCGCCGCGCCAATGCCATCCTCGAGGAATGCCGGGCCGAGCTCCGCGCGGAAGGAGTTCCCTTCGACGAGAAGATGGAAGTGGGCGCGATGATCGAGATTCCGAGCGCTGCTCTCGCAGCCGACATCCTGGCGCGGGAAGTGAATTTCTTCAGCATCGGGACGAACGATCTGATCCAATATTCGATCGCGGTGGATCGCCTGAACGAGCACATCGCGCATCTATACGAGCCGACGCATCCAGCCATCATCCGGCTTATCCGCATGACGGTGCAGGCTGCTCATGCGCACAATTTATGGGTGGGCATCTGTGGCGAAATGGCCGGCGACATCGTGCTCACGCCGTTGTTGCTCGGTCTCGGCGTGGATGAACTCAGCACGGGCGCAGCGCTCGTTCCGCGGGTGAAGCGAGCCGTGCAGGCGCTCGATATCGCGGCGTGCCTCGAGCTGCTGGAGGAAGTCAAAGGGATGGACTCCGCTGCCGCGATCCTCGCGCGGTGCGAGGAAGTGGCGCGCGCGCATTACGGCGAGCTGCTCTGAGCGGATGAGACGTTGCGCGTCTGTGGCGCATGCGGTGGGAGAGCCGCTTCCATGAAGACGGTGCTCGACGTGATTCAGGCGACGACCGGCTACTTCCAGAAGAGCGGGGTGGAAAGTGCGCGCCTGAATATCGAACACCTCCTCGCCCATGTGCTCGGGAAGCGGCGGATGGACCTGTATCTGGAATTCGATCGCCCGCTCAGCGAAGCCGAACTCGAGCCGCTGCGGGGGCTGGTGAAACGTCGCGCGGCCGGTGAACCGCTTCAGCATTTGCTCGGGACTGCGGAGTTCTATGGGCGCGTCTTCACTTGCGACGCACGCGCGCTCGTGCCGCGGCCGGAGACAGAGCAACTCGTTGAACTGCTGCTCGCCGATAAGCCTGCGCCCGCCCGCGTGCTCGACGTCGGCACCGGCAGCGGGGTGATTGCATTGACACTCGCCGCGGAATGGCCGGAGGCCGAGGTGGAAGCCGTCGATCTCTCCGAAGCGGCCCTGTCGCTTGCCCGCGAAAATGCAGAACGTCTGGGTCTGGCGGCGCGGGTCCAGATTCGTGCAAGCGATCTGCTCGCCGCAGTCGCCGGCGAGTTTCAGCTCATCGTGGCGAACCTTCCTTACGTCTCAACCACCGAGCTGGCCGGGCTCTCTCGCGAGGTGCATTGCGATCCCGCTTCAGCGCTCGATGGCGGAGCAGGAGGCATGGAGTTGATCGAGCGTTTGATCGCAGCCGCGCCGACCCACCTGCGGGGAAAGCTCGCGCTGGAGATCGGGCACGATCAGGCGCAAGCGGTCCGCTCGAAACTCGCGGAGCACAATTTTCAAGACATCCGGGTGCTGCCCGATTACCAAGGACGCCTCCGATTCGCCCTCGCACACTATGGATAAGATTCTCGTTCACGGCGGTAAAACGCTCTCCGGCACCGTCAAGATCAGCGGCTCCAAAAACTCCGCATTGCCGATCCTCGCCGCGACGCTGCTGACCAAAGAGCCGTGCGTGATCCACCACGTGCCGGACCTCAGCGACATCCATTACATGCTGCAGATTCTGTCGCATCTCGGCGCACAAGTGGAGCGGGCAAGCGGCGTCGTAACGGTTCAGGCGGAGAAGATCGGCACTGAGGCGCCGTATGAGATTGTGCGCAAAATGCGCGCGTCAGTCTGCGTCCTCGGACCGCTGCTCGGTCGCGAGAAGGAGGCGACAGTCTCGCTTCCAGGCGGTTGCGTCATTGGCGACCGGCCAATCGATTTGCACCTCAAAGGATTTGAAGCCCTGGGTGCGATGCACCGGATTGAGCAGGGGAATGTGAAGGTTTTCGCGGGTAATTTGATCGGCGGCGTGGTGAATCTGCGCGGCAAGCTCGGCCCGACGGTGCTCGGCACGGACAACGTGATGATGGCCGCGGTGCTCGCCGAAGGCACGACGGTGATCGACAGCGCCGCCGCCGAACCTGAGGTGGTCGATCTGGCCAACTTCCTCAACAAGATGGGCGCGAAAATCGAGGGTGCCGGAACGCGCCGAATCGTGATCGAAGGGGTGAAGGAACTGCATGGATGCGAACACGAAGTCATCCCGGATCGGATCGAGGCCGGGACTTTTCTCGCTGCGGGGGCGATTGCCGGCAGTGAGATCACCTTGAGGCGCGTGGATCCGAGCCACCTCACAGCCGTCACCGATGCGCTCACCCGCTCCGGCTACATCATCAAAGCCGACGGGCAAAACCTCACCATCTCATCAAACGGAACCCGGCAGGCCTTGGAGCTCACAACGGAGCCGTATCCGGGCTTTCCGACCGATATGCAGGCCCAGATGTGCGCGTTGCTGGCGCGCACCAGCGGCATCTCGGTCATCACCGAGACGATCTTTCCGCAACGTTACATGCACGTTTCCGAGTTGAAGCGCATGGGCGCAGACATCGCGCTGAACGGCCCGACCGCGATCATCAAAGGAGTGGAGCGCATGAGCGGCGCGCCCGTCATGGCCAGCGACCTGCGTGCTTCGGCTGCGCTGGTGCTGGCTGGCTTGCAAGCCGAAGGCATCACTGAAGTGAACCGCGTTTACCACATCGACCGCGGCTACGAGTTGATCGACGAAAAGCTGAATGGACTCGGCGCGCACATCGAGCGCATGAAGGCCTGACGGACCGTTCCAGGCAGGCGGCGCAGGGTTGATTTGCCTTGAAGCCGCCTGAGGCGCGGCTGAGCGTCAGCACGTCATGTACTTCCGCTTTTTGGCTTGTTTGCTCGGCATTGGTGTTTCGCTGTTCCCGCTCAGCGTGACGGCGGCGCCGAACGGTCCGGTGATCGTGGTGCCGATCAAGACGGAGATTTCGCAGGCGCAGTTTTACTTCCTCCGGCGCGCCTTGAAGGAAGCCGAGCGGGACGGCGCGAGCGCGTTCATCATCGAGATGGACACGTATGGCGGCGAGGTAAAGGCGGCGACTTCGAACATGGACGCGTTGCTCAGGACGCGGGTGCCGACGTTCACTTACATCAACTCCAAAGCGATCAGTGCCGGTGCGCTGATTACCCTCGCGACCAACAAGATTTACATGTCGCCGACGGCGGTGATCGGCGCCGCCGCGCCCGTGATGGGAGGCGGCGACGATCTGCCGAAGACGATGACCGACAAAGTGGTGTCGTCATTGAGCGCGATGGCGCGCGCGGCTGCCGGCAAGAATGGTCATCGACCGGACTTGGCAGACGCCTTCATCAGCAAGGAGAAGGAGGTGAAGATCGGCGAGGTGGTGATTGATAAAGCAGACACGCTGCTCACCTTGAGTGCAGCGGAGGCGATCAAGGTTTACGACGGCAAGCCATTGCTCGCGGTGGACGTCGCGGATTCGATCGAAGAGATGATCCAGAAGGCTGGACTCACCGGGAGCGTGCGCCGGATCGAGCCGAGTGGATTCGAACAGGCGGCGCTCTACATCACGACCCTCGCACCGTTCTTTTTCTTCGGCGGACTGATCGGGGCGTATCTGGAGTTCAAGACGCCTGGCTTCGGACTGCCCGGCTTTGTTTCGGCATTTTGTTTCGCCGTTTTCTTTACCGGGCATTACCTCGCGGGGCTGGCCGGGTGGGAAGTGGGCGCGGTTTTCGCAATCGGCTTGCTGCTCGTGCTCGGTGAGTTGCTCCTGCACCCGGGCACGATTATCCCCGGTGTCGTGGGGATCCTGCTGATGACGGGATCGCTGCTTTGGGCAATGGTCGATCGGTATCCCGGCGAGTCCTGGATTCCGCCATTCGCGGCACTGGTCGGCCCTTTGACCAACTTTGGCCTCGCGCTCGTGCTCACGATCATCGCCGGGATCGTTCTGGCCAAATTCCTGCCGCGTACCAGTCTCTACAGCCGGCTGGTGCTGGGAAGTTCCGTCGGGGGAAGCGATCCGGTTGCGGTGCCGTCGAGCGCCGGTGTGTTGACGGTTGGTCAGAGTGGCAAGGCTTTGACCATGCTCCGTCCCTCGGGAAAGGCGGAGTTCGCTGGTCAACTGCTGGATGTGGTCACGCAGGGCGACTTCATCGATCCCGGTTCCAGCATCCGCGTCGTCGCGGTCGATGGGCTGCGCGTGGTCGTGGAGCGGGAAGGCTGACCCGGAGCCGCCTGCACGCGGCGTTACTGCGCCAGTTTCAGCTTCTCGAAGATCGGTCTCAGCGCAGCCGTCCATTTCGCGTAGCCAGCCGCGTTGGGGTGGAGCATGTCGGGGAACTCCTCCTTTTTGGACTGGCTGTTGCCGTCGTCGAACAAGCTCCAGGTATCGCAGATCGTGACCTGCGGATCAGTACCGAACGCTTGTTCGTAGAGGGCGTTCAGCTTCACGATCTTCTCGGGAAACTTGCCCGGCTGCGGCCCGCGGGGCATCACTTTGTTGAGGATGATCGGCATCTTGGGATCGGCCTTGTGTAGTTCCTCCACGATCGCTTTCACATTCGCGACCACAATGTCCGGTGTCGCGCCGAGGCTGAGATCGTTGGTGCCGATCAGCATCGAAACGGCTTTCGGATGGAGATCGAGAACGTCTTGCAACCGTCCGCGCAGACCGCGGGTCGTGTCGCCGCTGATGCCGCGATTGGCGACCTTCAGATTCGGGAAATCCTTCGCCAGCGTATTCCAGCCCTGGGTGATCGAATCGCCGAAGAAGACAACGGCTCCCTGCAGGTTCGCTGCTTCCTCGGACCACTTCGCCCGTCGATCCGCCCAGAGCGGCCGAAACCAAAGACCCGCCTGGATCGGACCGTCGCCCGCGAACTGATTGGAAGGTGGCTGCGCCCACGGACGGGCCGCTTTCGCAAACGGCACTGGAGCTTGAGCGCGCTTCTGGGCGAACAGCCAGGGCAGCAATTCGGGTTCGCTGTAGGCGGCCGTCCAGGAATCGTGCGCGACATTCGGATACTCCGAGAAAAGCGGATCACCGCCCGCGGCCTTGATCGCCTCGATCATCTCGACGGTGCGGATCAGCTTCACCGCGCGATCATCAGTGCCATGGAAGGCCCAGATCGGCAGTCCCTTCGCCTTCGCCGCCGCCGCCTTGTCGCCGCCCCCGCAGATGGGAACCGCCGCCGCCCACTTTTCCGGCAGCCGCGTGATGAGATCCCATGTGCCGTAACCGCCCATCGAGATGCCGGTGACGTAGAGCCGGTCCGCATCGATGCTGAACTCCTTGGGCAACGCATCGAGCAACCCGAGCACGAGTGTCATCGAGGGGCTCGGCTTTTCCGCCTGAACCGGATTGTCGCTGGCCCAATCGATGTCCGCCCATTTCTGCTCGGTTGGGCACTGCGGCACCACGACGATGCACGGATATTTTTCGCGGACTTCAGGCTTCACGAAAAGTGGCGCACCGTGTTTGAGCTGCGCCACATTGTTGGAGCCGCGTTCGCCCGCGCCATGGAGGAAGAGCACCAGCGGATACTTCTTCGTCGCGTCGTAGTTCTGCGGCTTCAAGAGGCGGTAGTTCAAGACGCCGCCATCGGCGCCGGTGAAAGTGCGCGCCTCATACAGGTCAATGGGCTTCGCGGGTTCCTGCGTGACTGGCGAGGTGGTAACCAAAGCCTGGTCCGCTCGGTTCACGGGATCGTTGGTCAAGTCCTGCGCCAGCGTCGGCATCGCGAACAGCACCATACTCAGAAAAGCAGGGGAAAACTTCATGCATTGGATCTTGCGGAGAAGCTGACACTTGGCCAGCGCGTTTGTCGCCCCAAGCGCCCCTTCAGCTTTCGAACGCGCCATCGCTGCATCTTACCCGATAGCGCCCAACAAAAGCAGGGCGGTTTTGCCTAAGCGCCACGATGTTCCCCGGTTTAAACCCGTGCTACTGTTGGCGCCGCAGCTCATGGGTTTATTTTCAAACTATCGTCTTCTGTTCGCTTGCTCGTTGGGAGCTGGGCTTGCTCTTGTGCCGGCGTTTACGCAAGCGGCTGGGCCGGTCACGCTGGCCGATCACATCAAGCCGATGCTCAAGGAGTATTGCTTCGATTGCCACAACCCGCAGAAGCAGAAAGGCGACCTCGATCTGATACCCGTTGCTGAGAACGGGCAAATGGTCGAGAACCGCGAAGTCTGGGAGAAAATCGCGGAGCTGATCGAAACGCGCGAGATGCCGCCGGAGAAGGGTCCTCAGCCGACGGATGAGCAGCGGGACACTTTGCTCAAATACATCGATGGCCAGCTCTCGAAGGTGGATTGCACGGTGGATAAGAATCCGGGCAAGGTAACGATCCGGCGGTTAAACAAGGAGGAGTACAAAAACACCATCCGTGATTTGCTCGGGGTGAACTACGTGCCGGAGGATTTCCCGAACGACGAGGTCGGCTACGGCTACGACAACATCGGCGACGTGCTCTCGCTGCCGCCGATGCTCATGGAGAAATTTCTCGCAGCGGCCGAAGAGATTGCGCAGAAGGCGATCGTTACAAATCCAATGCCGCAGCCGGTGGTGCAGACGCTGCGCTTGCAGGAATTCGGACCGCAGGTGGATCAAGCGGTCGATGTGGCGAGCGGCCGGCTTTCGATGATGCGCGAGGCCGAAGTGTCGCGTGCAGTGGAACTCAAAGGAGCGGGCGAACACATTATCCGTGTCCGCGCGTTTGGTGACCCCGCCGGGCCGGAGGCGCCGAAGCTGAAGGTGAGCCTGGATGGCAAGGAGCTCCGCACGTTCGACGTGACTGCTTTGGACAAGCCGCAGAACTACGAAGTCCGCGTGACCGGCACCGGCGCTCCGCAGAAGCTGTCCGTCGCGTATCTCAATAACTACGTGGATGAGAACAATCCCGATCCGAAGCTGCGCGGAGATCGCAACCTGCACATTGTGAAGATCGAGATCGAGTCACCGCCAGTGGCTCCTGCCCTGCCGGAGAGTCACAAGCGGCTGATTACGCGGGTGCCGACGCCAGGTCAGGAGCGTGAAGCGGCGAACGAAATCATCCGCGGTTTCGCGCAACGCGCTTATCGCCGGCCAGTGACCGACACCGAAGTGACGCGGTTGGTAGGCTTCGTGGATCTGGCCCAGAAGAACGGCGGCACGTTTTACGAAGGCATCCAGGCGGCAGTGCAGGCGGCGCTTTGCTCGCCTCATTTTCTTTTCCGCTGGGAGCTTGATCCGGAGGCGATGAAGCCCGGCGATACGCGGGCGCTGAACGACTACGAAGTCGCTTCGCGGCTCTCCTATTTTCTTTGGAGCAGCATGCCCGACGCGGAGCTCTTCGCACTCGCGGCCAAAGGCGAATTGCTCACCGGCGGCAACCTCGAGAAGCAGGCGCTGCGGATGATGCAGGACGGTCGAGCGCGCGCGTTCGTGACGAATTTCGCCGGGCAGTGGTTGCAGATCCGCAACATCTACGAGGCCTCAGTGGATCCCGACACTTTCCCGAAGTGGGACGACTCGCTGAAGGGCGCGATGAAGGAAGAGACTGAGCGCTTCTTCGAGGCCATCATGAAAGAGGATCGCCCGGTCACGGAATTGATTGAGGCGGACTTTACCTTCTTGAACGAGAAGCTCGCGAAATTTTACGGACTCGAGGGAGTGAAGGGCAAAGACTTCCAGCGGGTCACCCTGCCGGCCAGTTCGCCGCGCGGAGGGGTGCTTACCCAAGGCAGCGTGCTCGTATCGACTTCCACGCCAACGCGAACCTCACCGGTGATCCGCGGTAAATGGATTCTCGAACAAATTCTGGGCACACCGCCGCCGCCGCCGCCCCCGGACGTTCCGCCGCTGAACGAGCAGCGGCAGGTCAACCAAACCGCATCGCTTCGGCAGCGTTTTGAACAACATCGCAGTGCCGCGGAATGCTCCGGTTGCCACGCCAGGATGGATCCACTCGGCTTCGCGCTGGAGAATTTCGATGCCACCGGCGCCTGGCGCGAAACGGACGGGAAGTTTCCCGTGGACGCTTCCGGCAAGCTGACCAACGGAACGACTTTCAACGGACCGAAGGAGCTGAAGCAAGTGCTGAAAGGAAACAAGAATTTCGTCCGCAGCCTGACTCACAACATGATGACCTACGCCCTCGGGCGTGGGCTCGAGTTTTACGATCGGTGCGCTGCCGATGTCGTGATGGTCGAAACGGAAAAACGCGGACTCCGCTTCTCGGCGCTCGTCACCGGAATCGTAACCAGCGATCCATTTCTCAAACGCAAACGCGACCTCGCGCAAAACTAATCAACGCCTGCTCCCCGAACCTATGAACGAACGACTCATCATTCCGCGCCGCACTTTCCTCCGTGGTCTCGGAGCCGCGATCGCCTTGCCGATGCTCGATGCGATGGCGGTCCGGGCGCTCGCAGCCGCTGCCGGCAGCAAAGCCGCACCGGTGCGGATGGCGTTCATGTTCGTGCCGAATGGCGCGCACATGCCGGACTGGACGCCGGCGGCGGAAGGCGCGGACTTTGCGCTGCCCTACATTCTCGAGCCCCTGCAGGCGCATAAAAACGAACTCCTGGTCCTCAGCGGACTGACGCAGGACAAAGGTCGCGCCAATGCCGATGGCGGCGGTGATCACGCGCGTTCGGCGGGCAGCTGGTTGACCTGTTCGCAGCCGCTCAAGAGCGAAGGTTCGCAGATTCGGGTCGGTGTTTCGGCGGATCAAATCGCGGCGGAAAAGGCGGGCAAGGAAACGCGGTTCGCATCGCTGGAACTCGGTCTGGAACCCGGTCGTCAGGGTGGCAAATGCGACAGCGGCTATTCATGCGCTTATTCGAACAACATCTCCTGGCGCAACGAAGCAACGCCGATGACCCGCGAGATCAATCCGCGGCTCGTCTTCGAGCGGCTCTTCTCGTCCGAACTCCCGAAGCAGGCCAATGAGGGTCAGAAGCGGCGCGAGATTTACCGCCGGAGCATCCTGGATTTTGTGCTGGAAGACGCGAAGGCGCTGAGTGGGCGGGTCGGCGGAAACGACAAGCAGAAGCTGGATCAATATCTGACCGCCATTCGCGAGATCGAATTGCGGGTGGAGCACGCGGAAAAGATGCTGGCGAAAACCGACACCAAGGTCGCGGCCGGTTATGAAATCCCCGAAGCGATGCCGGAGAGCTACGAAGAGCACGCCAAGCTGATGTGCGACATGATGGTGCTCGCCTTCCAATCCGACACCACGCGTGTCTGCACCTTCATGCTGGCGAACGAAGGCTCGAACCGCAGCTATCGGAACATCGGCGTGAACGACGGCCACCATTCGCTCTCCCATCATCAAGGCGACCAGGCCAAGCAGATGAAGATCCGCGAGATCAACCGCTTCCACATCCAGCAGTACGCTTACGTGCTCAATCGGCTGCGCTCGATCCCGGAAGGAGAGGGGACGCTGCTCGACAACTGCATGATCGTTTACGGCAGCGGATTGGCCGATGGCGACGCGCATCAGCACGACAATCTCCCACTCGTGATGGCCGGCCGCGGAGGCGGCAGCATCCTGCCTGGCCGGCATCTGCGCTACAGCTCCGAGACGCCGATGGGCAATCTGCTCGTCTCCATGCTCGAGCGCATGGGCACACCGGTCGATTCCTTCGGCGACAGCACCGGTGCTCTGCGCGGGCTGGAGGGGTGATCGGCAGCGCTGGCGGGAACGCGACGATGCGGCGGCTCCTGCTTTCACTGGCCGGAGCGCTGGCGGTCTCATGTGACTTGGCGTCCGCGGCTGACGAGGCGCATTCGCCGGAGAAGCTTGCGGCGCAACTCGCTTCGGCGGATCGCGACACCCGACGCGAAGCCGCTTACCAGCTTAACAAGCTCGGCGCCGCCGCAAAGCCGGCGCTGCCGGCGTTGATTAAAGCGTTGGACGATCCGGACAAGCAGGTCTGGTCGTTTTCTGTGAGCGCGATTGCTGCGCTTGGGACGCAGGCAAAAGACGCCATTCCCGCACTGCTCGACGATCTTCACAGCAAGAAGAGTCGGGCCAGTCGTGACCGGGAACGGCGGCAGGCCCTTTTCCGATCTGCTTACGCCCTGACGCGGATCGGTCCGGAAGCGATTCCGCCGTTGATCGAAGGCCTCAAGGATGAGGACCCCGGGTTGCGCGCGGGCTCGGCAAAGGCTCTCGGGGGTATGGGACCGGCCGCACGAACGGCGATTCCCGCCTTGGTGGAGAATCTCAGTCACAGCGATGCCGAGGTTCGGCGCGAAGTCGTCGATGCTTTGGGGTTGATTGGCGCGGAGACGATTCCGGCTTTGCGAAAGGCGCTCGCCGCGACTGACCCGGCGGTCCGTTCCGGGGCGGCACTTGCGATTTGCCAATTGGTTCAACCCGCGCACGAACTCGGCCCAGCGGTCGCGGATACTTTGGCCAAAGAAGCCGATCCGAATGTCCGCGCGGCATTGGTCACGGCGGTGCCGAAGGTTGGCATCGAATCGTCACGGGCGATTCCGCTGCTGATCTCCGCGTTGAAGAGCGATCAGGAGCCGGTCCGCCGGGCGGCGGTCACTTCGTTGATGATTTTGCCTGCGGCGAAGGGACCGATCGTCGCCAATCTGGCGGCGTTGCTCAAGGACCCGGATCCGGCCGTCAGCCAACGTGCCGCGGTGGTGCTCGGCCGCTTCGGCGGCGCGTCGCGTGCGGCGGCACCAGCGCTGCTGGAACTCGCCACGCAACAGAAGCCACCCGCGCCGGCTTACCTCGAAGCGCTCGGGCAAATCGGGCCGTCGGTGGTTCCCGAGATCTTGCGAGCAATCGAAAAGGAGAATCCGGATCTGCTGACGCGTGATCACTGGAGCATCAAATGTCTGCAAGCCCTGGGCGGGCCCGCGGCACCGGCGTTGACCCAGGCACTCTCCAGCCCGTCCGTGGCGGTGCGGCTCGTCGCCGCGCGCGGTTTGGGTGAGCTCGGACCTGCGGGCGCATCGGTGACCGACTCGCTTGCGGCGGGAATCACCGATGCGGATCCACGCGTGCGGGCGACCGTTCTCGCGGGATTGGTGAGCGTGCGAATGCCGGCGGCCAAAGTCGTGCCCAAGGTCCAGGCAGCCTTTAAAGATCCTTCGCCGGCGGTACGTCTGACGGCGGCTCAACTCGTGCCGTACCTTGGCGCCGATGCGCGCACACTCGCGCCATCGTTGCTCGCGGCACTCAATGATCCGGAGCCGGCGGTGCGTGGGGCAACGGTGCAAGCGCTCGGCTCCGTGGGCGCTGCTGCGGAGCCGGCAGTTGCCCGTTTGCTCGAAGTTCTGGCCAGCTCCGATGCGTCGGCTCGCACGCGAATCATCGCGGTATTTGGTGCGATCGGACCCGGCGCGTATGCTGCCGTCCCGGAGCTCAAAAAGCTGGCGCAGGATCCCTCGCCTGAAGTCCGCGGCGCAGCGGTCAGTGCATTAAGCAAAGTCGATCAAGCAGGCATGCGTCTGCCGGTCCTTCTCGCGGCCTTGGGAGACAAAGATCTGAGCGTCCGCCGTGCGGCCGCGGAAGCAACGGGCGAGATGGGGGACAAAGCGCGCGACGCAACGGCCGCGCTCACGGAATTGGTCCAGCACGCTGAGAACCGCGACTTTGCGCTGGAAGCGCTGCGGCAGATTCAAGTGCGCTCGGTCCCGCATCTCTTGCAGATGCTCGCCATGAGCGACGCGGGCGTGCGCGCGTTTGCCTGCGAGCGGCTCGCGCGCATCGGCCCGGAAGCGAAGGAAGCGATTCCAGCGTTGGAAACGATC
Organism: Chthoniobacter sp.; assembly: GCA_028293645.1. GTDB lineage: Bacteria > Verrucomicrobiota > Verrucomicrobiia > Chthoniobacterales > Chthoniobacteraceae > Chthoniobacter. The sequence continues at coordinate 1,482 of JAQGOK010000012.1, read as the reverse complement.
GAACGGGAAGGGGAGCCAAACTTCCTTCGCCGCGCGGCTCGCGACGCTCTGCGCCGGATTCAGCCGTAAGCCGGGGCCGTTCCGAACAGACGCCGCGGCGGCACCGCGGGCTTGCCAAGGTCGAAAGGCGCGCTGATTCTCCCCGCCCGAAGCGCCCGTTTCCCCTTTTCATGACCGACAAAAGCCTCGTCTTCCTCCGCCGCTTCGGCTCGACGGCGGTGCTCTGGACGTTGGCTTTGTGGACGATCTTTTCGGGCTATGAGCCCGGCTTCTTCGTGATGCTGACCACGCTCGGACTGGTGGGGCTCTGGGAGTATTACCGGATGCTCGACCGCAAGAAGCTGCCGAACTTCAAGATCCTCGGAATGATTTGCGGTGCGGTGATGAGCGCGGGGAGCTTCTATTGGGCGCGCCGCGGTGGGCCGACACAGGCGCAGGACTTCGAACTCGCGACGTTGATGGGCTGTGTCCTCCTGGTTTTCGCGCGGCAGATGTTTCAACGCACGCGCGATCTCTCGCCGCTGGAGACGATGGCTTTCACGGTCTTCGGGATCTTCTACGTGCCGTGGCTGTTCCTTTTCGTGACGAAGATCGTCTATCTCCTCCCGCGCGACGCGGCGGGGCATGTCACCGGTCACTACTACGTGCTCTTCCTGCTCGTGGTGACAAAGTTCAGCGACATGGGCGCCTACCTCACCGGCTCGGTGATCGGGAAGCATCCGCTTATCCCGCATATCTCGCCGAAGAAAACCTGGGAGGGCTTCTTCGGCGCGCTGGCGTTTTCGATAGGCGGCGCATGCGGGCTGGTTTGGCTGCTGCCGGAAAAGCTGTCGTTTCTCCAGCAAGGCGACGCGGTGATCCTCGGGCTCGTGCTCGGGTTTGCGGCTGTGGTTGGCGATCTGGCGGAATCAATCGTGAAGCGTTCCGCTGACGCGAAGGATTCCGGCAAATTCCTCCCGGGGATCGGCGGTGCACTGGATCTGATCGATTCGATTCTCTTCACCGCACCCCTGCTGTTCTTTTACCTGCGTTTTGTGGTCGGGCTTTCATGAGCCGGCGGCGCGTGGTGGTGCTCGGCGCCACGGGTTCGATCGGGCAAAGCGCGCGCAAGGTGGCGCGGGACATCCCGGAGCGGATGGAGATCGTCGGGATGTCCGCGCATTCCAACGAAGCAAAGCTGCGCCAAGCGGGAGCGGAATTTCCGGAAGCGCGGCTGGTGCTTTCGAGTGGGCCGGGCGGGGAAGAGCGGCTGATCGAACTTGCCACGATGCCTGACGCCGATCTGGTGCTGATCGCGATCGTTGGCACCGGTGGCCTGCGTCCGGCGCTCGCGGCGATCGAGGCCGGGAAAGATCTGGCGGTCGCTTCCAAAGAGATCCTGGTGATGGCTGGCGAGGCAGTGATGAACGCGGCGCGACGTAAAGGGGTGAAGGTCTTGCCGGTGGACAGTGAGCACAACGCAATCTTCCAGTGCCTGGAGGG
>JAQGOK010000194.1 GCA_028293645.1 Chthoniobacter sp. | reverse complement strand
CCGTGATGGAGGGGGCGCTCAGTCTCGCTCGCGAACGGCTCAGCTTCGGTTACATCGCTGGCGAGTTGGAAAAGTTTTTCGCCCGGCTTGCACGATGATGTTGCCCGGCTCTGGATTGATCTCGTCGCTGGCCGCCGGTGCGCTCCGGGTATGGCTGATCGTGGGCATTTTGCTGCGAGTCACACGGCTGCGGGATGGCTGGGATTGGCTCGCGCTGGTCTATTACTCCACGCCGTGGCCGGCGATTGCAGTCGGATTTGTGGTGCTTGCGTTGCACGCGCGTCGCAAAGCAAAGGGCCACGCGTTTCGGCGCTACGTCCTGCTCACCGGCGCGGCGCTTTTTACCTGGATCGCCACGAGCTGGTATGGCGGTGACGCGCCGCCCCCCGGAACGGCGAAGCTGCGCGTGGTGCTCTGGAACGTCGCGCATCCCGAATCGCGGCTCGCGCGGCAGGCAGCGTGGCTGAAGATGCAGGACGCGGATATCATTGCGCTGGCCGAAGCAGATCCGGAGGATCGATCGAACTTGCTCGAGTGGAGCCGCAGCTTTCCGGATCACGCGATTGTCCAGTCCCGTGGAAATATGCTCTGCATCATCCGCGGTGAGGTGCTCGCCAAAGGATCTGGCGAGCTGGCCTCCGGTTCACACTTCGGCCGCATCCGTGCGCGTGTTCGCGGGCGCGAGCTGACGATCCTGCAGGCAGATATCTACGCGCGACCCCGCGTCTCGCGGCGTGCGCCATTTGCCCGGCTTCACGGATTGGTTGAAGCCGAGAAGGGTCCGCTGATTTTGCTCGGCGACTTCAACACGCCGCGCGAATCCGCGCTGTTCGACCCCATCCGCAAGCGGCTGACGCAGAGCTTCGAAGCAGCGGGGCACGGTCTGGCTGAGACCTGGCCGTCCTTTGCGCCGGCGCTCAGCATTGACCAAATCTGGACCAGCGCGCCGATGCGACCGCTCCATTGCAAACACGGCTGGACCACCCGTTCCGATCACCGGCCGGTCACTGTCGATCTCGCCTGGGACTGAAGCGATTTCTACCTGGCCAGCTCCAGCACGCATGAACTCTTCCCGTCAGGAGGCAAGCGACGGCCCCGAGGAGGAAGCGAATGGTTTTCACCGGGGGTGATCCCGGCCGAGGCAGCCAAGCTAGGTTACCGCCAGGAGCCGCGAACGATCGACGCCGTGCAGCTCGTAAACGCGCAGGATCGTCTCTTCGATCAAGTTGTTCGGGCAGCTCGCGCCGGCGGTGATGCCGACGGTGAGTGGACGCTCGGGTAGCCAGCGTTCGGTCGTCACCTCGCGTTTCTCGTGCTGATTGTAATGCGTGATCCGCTCGCGTGATTCGAGGCGGCTGGCGTTGCGGATGAAGTAGGTCGGCAGCTTCGCTTCGCCCATTTCCGCGAGGTGCGAGGTGTTCGAGCTGTTGTAACCGCCCACCACGAGCAGCAGGTCCATCCGATCGCCGAGCATGTCCCGCAAGGCGTCCTGCCGTTCCTGGGTCGCACCGCAGATCGTGTCGAAAAACCGGAAGCTGCTCTTCGCGCTCTCAGCACCATCGCGGTCATTGATCGCAGCTTGCACGCGGCGCTGCACTTCCTCCGTCTCGCCCCGCATCATCGTTGTTTGATTCGCCACGCCGATGCGGCGCAAGTGCAGGTCGGGATCAAAGCCTTCGCTGTGACAGCCGTGGAAGTATTCCAGAAAGGCCTGCTTGTCCCCGCCGCGCCGGATGTAGTCGCAGACGTAATCCGTGTCGGCGAGCGTCAGCACGATGAGGTAATGCCCGCGCCCGCCCTGCACCGCGCGCGAAGCCGTCGCCTTGGTCTCCTCGTGCGAGGCCTTGCCGTGAATGATCGAGGTCACGTCCTCACTCGCGTTTTGGCGCACGCGCTTCCAGACGCTCATCACGTCACCACAAGTCGTGTCCACAATCTGGCAGCCGCGTTCCTTGATCCGCGCGAGGGTCGCCACGTCGGTGCCAAACGCGGGAACGATCACCACGTCTTCGGCCCGCAAATCGGCCACTTCGGCTTCCTTGTCTTTGCCGAGCAGGTTCTTGATCCCGAGCGCGACGATCTGCTCGTTCACCTCGGGATTGTGGATGATCTCGCCGAGGATGAAGAGGCGGCGCTCGGCGAAGACTTTCGCCGCCGCGTAGGCGAGATCGATCGCGCGCTCCACGCCATAACAGAATCCGAACTGCTTCGCCAAACGCACCGTGACCCCTTCGCAGGAAAGGGTGCCGCCGGTGGCGCGCAGCTTCTCGACGATTTCGCTGCGATAGTGGCTTTCCACCTGCGCCTGCACCGCCGCCATCACGTCCGGCGTGCGCAGATTCACGCGCGCCGGTTTCGAGCTGGGGCTGGAGTCAGGCGGCATGGCGACGCAAACTCAATCCGCGAAGAGCGGACCGGAAGGTGCGCGGAAGGCGGCCTCCGAAATCAGAATGGAATTCGCCGGATCCGGATCGGCGTAATCCTGAGGGCGCTTGAGATTGCGGCCAAGGGTCGAATCTTCTGGCTGCGACTGCGCGATGTGGACGGGCGTGCCGGGGCGGGTCAGAGCGAAGAACTTCGGCGCAACATTCGGGTGGAGGCGGAGGCACCCATGCGTGCGGCCTTCCACGGACGGCCATACCGATCCCTCGTGGAAGCCGTAAGCCGGCTTGAACTCAACCCAGTAGGCCATCGGGAACCCGACGTAACGGCCGGTGGCATTGGCGCGTTTGACCGGCCGAATGCGATCGCCCTCGACGGAGAAGCCGTAGCTGTTGGAGCGCTTCTTCTCGATCTTGTTGGTCACCCGGAAGCTTCCGGTCGGCGTTGGATTGGAGCGGGTGCCGATCGAAGTCGCGGTCACGAGCAGTGGGCGGTCGCCTTCCATGACGTAAACCGCGCGGTTCGCCAGCGAGACCTTCACCTTCACGTTGCCCGGATTCTGCGGGCGATGGGCGACGGAATCGTAACGGGTGCGCCCGACCGGGCCAGTGGCGCAACCGGTGAGCAGGGCGAGACTGGCGGCGACCAGAAGTAAGGCGAAGCGGTGTTTCATTCGGGGCGTAAGGGGACTCGCAGCGCTCTCCTTTGTCAAACGTGCGTTCCACTGCTGCGGATCTGAGATCTGGGGTCAGGGACCTGACGCCACAGCTTCTCAAATTTCGACGATTCGTTGGCGTAAAACGGATACTGCTGGCCCGAGTCGCGCGGACGATACCGGAAGTGTTTGTAAGGCCAAAGGTACAGGTCCGGCCGGGCGCGTACGGTTGGCTCAAGGGCTTCCCAACAATGCTGCGCAATCTCCTGCAAGGTGGCGTCCGCGGGCACGGCGAGTGGCTCGTGAACGGCCACGCGGCAGCGGCCATCAGGCAGCGGTTCGCTGGTGACCGGAAGCAGCAAAGCGCCGGCGCGCTGGGCGAGCACCGCGTGAAGCAGGGGAACGCACATCTTCATCCCGAAGCCTTCGATGACTGTCGCGGCTTGCGTCGGCGGAAGGCTCAAATCGACGAGCATGCCGGTCGCGCCGCCGCGCTTTACGAGTTTCAGCATTCGCAAGATGGAGCTGTCCTGCGCGATGATCGTGTGGCCTGAGACCTGTCGCAGCCTCGAGAAGATCTCGGTGAGATGGGGGTTCTTGAAGTTCTCGGCGACAATGGTCGTCGGGAAGCCGAGGAACCCGAAGGCGAGGCTCGCCCACTCCCAGTTGCCTTGATGGACGCACATCATGATCGTGCCGCGTGGTGCCGCCGCGAGTCGCGCGCGCAATGCGTCGGCGCCTTCGACTTCCAGCCAGCGCGTCCAGGTCTCCGCGGTCAGATTCGGCGCCCAAAACAGATCCAACATCGTGCGCACGAAGTTGCAGTAAGACGCGCGCGCGGTCGCCGCTCGTTGCGCCTCGGGCCACTCCGGGAAGGCGCATTGGAGATTGGCGAGCGCGACCTTTCGGCCTCGCGCATCCAGCCGGTAGGCGAGATCGCCGAGCACCGCCGCGAGTCGCACGCAGGAGCGCCGGGAGAGACGCGGAACTGCGGTCGCGAGCAGTTGCACGCCGAGTCGCTCGAGACGGTAACGAAAACTTTTCCAGGGCGACATCGGCGCTGCTGATAGTGGATGCTCAGGCCGGATCGGTGAAACGAAAAGCGCTGCCCCGCGCATTCGTTTGCCCTCGATTTACTCTCCGCATGAACACCGCCGAGCTTCTCGATCTGACCCGCGCCATCCTCGCGCAGCCCACTGCGCCTTTTCACGAAGACGCAGTACGCGCCGAGATCACGATGCAACTCGCGCAGCTTCCCAGCGTCACGTTGGAGCAGGACGATTTTGGAAACGTGATCGCTTGCTACCGCGGCTGCTCGGACCACGCCGAATACGCGTTCGCCGCGCACATGGATCATCCCGGTTTCGTCGGCGACGAGTTCCTGGGCAGCGTGCCCGAGGCGCATCGACAGAATGGCACGAAGCGCGACTTCGGCGCGTTTGCGATGTGGGATTTGCCGGCGTTCGAAGTGCGGGATGGGCGGATTTACTCGCGCGCTTGCGACGATCTGGTCGGATGTGCCGCGATCGTTGCGCTGTTTCGCGACCTGGAGCGTCTCGGCGCTGAGGCGACCGTTTACGGGCTCTTCACCCGGGCGGAGGAAGTCGGTTTCGTCGGGGCCATTCAGCTCGCAAAGACCGGGCGCATTCCCCGGGATCTGACCATCGTTTCGCTCGAAACCAGCTCCGAACGAGCGCCCGGCGCGGGCCGGATGGGTGAAGGCGTAATCATCCGCGTCGGCGATCGCACTTCGATCTTCGATGACAGCGCCACCGCCGCGCTGGTGCAAGCTGCCACGGCCGCGAAGCTCCCGTTTCAACGCTGCCTGATGAGCGGCGGAACGTGCGAAGCGACCGCCTACCAACTCTACGGATACCGTTCCGCAGCACTCTGCGTCGCGCTGGGCAACTATCACAACTGCGGACCGGACACCCAGATCGCCAGCGAGTTTGTTTCCATCGACGACGTGGAAGGTCTGGTAAAACTGATGCTCTTCGCGGCTACCAACGAGTCCGCCGCAGACCCGCACCGCGCCCTGCGGGACAAGCTCGAGGCGCGCATGGTGAGCTACGAGCGCTACTTCTGACCGAGCTACTTCTTCGCCGTTTTCGCCGACTCCTTGAACGCCTGTTTGGTAGGCGCGCCTTCCTGACCGGGCTTTCGCATCTTCTCGCCGCTCCCTTTGGCGATGCGCTTCTTCTTCGCGTTGATGTTGGCGTAGAGACCTTTCTTTTTGGCAGGCATGGCGGGTTTCTTTGATTGCGATACGCCGCAGGTCCGCACCCCGGCTGCATGAGGCTGGGCTTGGAGCGAGAATTTGACGGGAAAGGATTTGAGTAAGCCGCCCTGGAGAACTCAGGCTGGCCCGCATGCCGGCCGGATACTTATTAAGCGTCGCATTGATAGGATGAGCGAGATCCGCCAGAACAAGCTCACGGGCGAGTGGGTGATCATTGCACCCGAGCGCGCAAAACGCGGCGGCAATCTACGCCAGCCCGGCGAGGCAGTCCCGGTTCCCTCATACGTCGCCACCTGTCCCTTCTGTCCCGGGAACGAAGTGGACGCGAGTGACGAGCGCTTCTACGTCAATGATCAGACTGGAAACTGGGCGCTGCGATCCGTGATTAACAAGTTCTCAGTTCTTTCCGGGAGCGGGGAACTGGCGCCTGCAACGGAGTCCACGGTTTGTGGTGAAAGCGTCAACGGAGTAGGCCTGCATGAGGTCCTTGTCGAAACGCGGCAGCACGACTTACTGCCGGCCTTCTATCCCGTCGAGCACGTGGCTCAACTTGTTGAGGCCTATCGGCATCGTTTTCACGCCTTCTACCAGGATCCCCGGGTGCGGCACGTTATCGTTTTCAAGAACCACGGTGCCGATGCGGGGGCCTCCCAGCAACATCCTCACTCACAGATCGTGGGGATTCCGATCGTGCCGGGTCAGGTGGTTGAACGAATCGAACGCTCCCGGCGGTTCCTCGAAGAAACAGGACTTTGCCTGGCCTGCACCATCATTGCGGAGGAGCGGACTCAGGCTAGTCGGATCATCGCTGAGAACGAACGGTTTGTGGCGTTCATCCCGTATGCGGCGCTCTCGCCCTATCATCTTTGGATCTTTCCAAAAGATCACGCTGCGTGTTTCTCCACCGAAAGCGTGGAGACTTGGAAAGCGCTCTCGCAGATCCTTCACCTCGTTCTTACCAAGGTTTATGGGCTGCTGGGAAACGCGCCCTTCAACCTGGTCATCCGTGCATTGGGACCCAGGGAAGCGGAGGCGCCACATTTTCATTGGTATGTCTCTTTGGTGCCGCGGGTGAATAAGATCGCGGGCTTCGAACTAGGCACCGGGATGTATGTGAACCCGTCATCTCCGGAAGACCGCGCTCAAGCCTTACGCAGCGCAGGTTAAGTCGAACCGGAACCCTTACTGCTAAGTGTTCCCGCTGGCGCCCGTGAGTTCCAGGATCACGGCCTTTGGTGCGGTGATATCGACTGGCTTGATCAGATGCTTGAAGAGACCCGCCGCTTCACTCTGCTCCAGATCCGCTTCCATGCCGAAGCCGCTCAAGGCGATGCCGCGCAGTCCATGCGCTCTGGATAGCTCGCGCATGAGGTCGAGGCCACTTCCGTCGGGCAATCCCAGGTCGCTGATCAACAGATCAAGACCCGAGGTCTGACTGATTTCCTGCGCGATGCGAATGCCGCTGGCAATGGTGTTGGCATGAGTCACCGGGTGCCCATTCGCTGTAGCAGGCGGACGAGAATGGCAGCCGTGTCCACGTGATCTTCGACGAGAAGGATGGCTTCGATCAGTGCCACCGGGCGGGGAATGCTGCCGATCGGTTCAGTAGGGGTGATCATGGGTTTGCGGCGCCCGTCCGGGTCCGGGGAGATTTGAGCCCGGCGCAAAACCCCCACCGCTCGTGGTGTCGTTCGCATTGAACATCGCACCGCCGACGCCCAGAGTGCGCGCCTCCCATGCGCTTCACTTTCCCCCTGCTCATCGCTCTCTCGTGCATCGCCGTTTCGGCCGAGCCACCGCCAGACTACCGGTTCAAAGTGGAGACACTTTTCGAGGGCATTCCGCAACCGATGGAGATCGAGCTCGCGCCGGACGGGCGCCTCTTTTTCAACGAGTACAAAGGAACGCTGCGGATCTATCATCCGGACACGCGGCAGATTGTCGAAGCCGGCACGCTCGATGTTTTCACCGGACAGGAGAACGGGTTCCTTGGCTTCGCACTCGATCCCAACTTCGCGCACAACGGCTGGATCTATTGCCTCTACTCGCCCAAGGGTTTTGACGGCCAGCATCTCAGCCGGTTCACGATCAAGGGGGATACCATCGACCTCTCGAGCGAGAAGCTGCTGCTGAGGTTCGACGAGCAACGCAAGGAATGCTGTCACCACGCGGGCTCGGTGGAATTCGGGCCGGACGGTCTGCTTTATTTCTCGACCGGGGATAACACGCATCCGCATGGCGACTCGCAAGGCTACGCGCCGATCGACGAACGGCCGGAGATGTATCCGTGGGATGCGCAGAAATCCGCGGGCAACACCAACAGCCTGGCGGGGAAGGTCTGCCGCATTCGTCCACTGCCCGATGGCACCTATGAGATTCCGGAAGGTAACCTTTTCAAGCCTGGCACGGACAAGGCGCGACCGGAGATCTACGTGATGGGCTGTCGCAATCCGTGGCGTATGTCGGTCGATTCGAAAACCGGCTTTGTCTATTGGGGTGAAGTCGGGCCCGACGCGCGCAACGATGGTCCGCGCGGCCCGCGAGGTTACGATGAACTGAATCAGGCAAGGAAGGCGGGTAACTTCGGCTGGCCTTACTTCATCGGGAATAACTTCGCGTATTCGGACTACGACTACACGACGAAGAAAGTCGGCGCGCCCTTCGATCCGCTGAAGCCGGTCAACGAAGGGCCGAATAACACTGGCCTCCGCGAACTGCCGCCCGCCGTTCCGGCGATGATCTATTGGCCCTACGCCGAGCCGCGTGAGTTTACCGAGATGGGCGATGGCGGGCGGACCGCCTGCGCGGGACCGGTCTTTCATTACCGATCAGAGTTTGAGCAAACGAACGGCTTTCCCAAGGAATTCGATGGATGGCTGCTCTTCTGGGACTGGGAACGGCCGACAATCAAGTGGGCGAAGCTGGATGCAGAGTCGAACTTCGGAGGCATTGCGTCGTTTTCCGGAGCAGTCGTCGCTGCAAACAAATCTGAGGAGATCGACAAACTGAAACCACAGATCGAAGCCGGCGCCGTTTTTCTCAAGCGACCCGTTGATGCCTTGTTCGGTCCCGATGGCTGCCTTTATCTCATGGACTACGGCGAAACCTGGGGCGCGAACAAAGACTCGAAACTCGTGAAGATCAGCTATGTTCGCGGCAACCTCCCGCCGATGGCGCGTGCGTCGGCGGACGTTAGTGCCGGTCGCGAACCACTAAAGGTCAGGCTTAACGGTTCCGCTTCGAAGGATCACGAAGGCGACGTGCTCACTTACGAATGGCGTCTGGAGCCGGGCGGTAAAGTAGTAGCCGCTTCGGCCAACACCGAAGTGAACCTTGCCGAGGTTGGAAACTATCGCGCGGAGTTACGCGTCACGGACGGGAAGGGTGCAAGCAGCACCGCAAGTGTGCCGTTGCTCGTCGGCAATACTGCGCCGGAAGTGAAGTTCGACACGCCTCTGCCCGGCGACTTCTTCACTCCTGGCAAACCCGTGAAGTACAGCCTCAGCGTCCGTGACGCGGAAGATGGTGAATCATCCGCCAAACCCGATGAGTTCGCATTGCGCACGTTGGTCAGCAGCACAGTCATCGGAGCAGATGGCAAAGGCGCGGTGAGCGATCCTGGCCTGGCACTGATGAAGTCGAGTGACTGCTTCAACTGCCATCAGGTTGAACAACGAATCATCGGACCCAGCTACCTTGAGGTCGCCGACCGCTACCGCGGCCAGCCCGCTGCTCTAGACCTTGCCGTAAAGCGCGTGCGGGAAGGCAGCACCGGGGTTTGGGGGCAGGTGCCAATGTTACCTCACCCGCAGCACACCACGGATGAAGTAACCATTATGCTTCGTTGGGTCTTCGGCCTGGAGAAAGGCAAGGGCGGAACCACGCTGGTTCGCGGCCTGGCCGGCGAGATCACCGCGCCAAAGGATGCAAAGGCGGGCAGCTTCATCCTGGAAGCGACCTACACCGATGCGGGCCGCCCTCCGGCTGGGAGCCTCGGGAACAAAGCCAGCGTGGCGCTCCGCTCGCGCCGCGTGGAAGCCGAGAGTGGTGAGCTGCACGGGCCGAAGATCAATGGCGACGACCAGGCCAGCGGCAGGAAACGCATCGGCTCGATTGACGACAAACACTTCGTGAGATTCCCCTCGATCAACCTTGCGGAAGTCGGCGGCTTCACCCTTCGTGCTTCTTCCGGCAACGTCGGCGGCACCATCGAATTCCGGCTCGGCGCGCCGGATGGCGCCCTCCTCGGATCCGTCGAGATGCCAAATACCGGCGGTTGGGATAAGTGGATTGAAAAGACTGC
>JAQGOK010000220.1 GCA_028293645.1 Chthoniobacter sp. | reverse complement strand
CAGCCGCCGGCTGCAAAATTCCCCATGATGACAATGTGGTAATTGGAAGATCCCAGTTGTCGAAGGAGCTCTTCCGGTAAACCGTCTTGTATTCGGGTGAGCTCTTAAAGAAATCGCGATGAGCGAGAAGCAAGTGATTGAGGATGCGCTCCCCTAACGCACAGGCACCAGTAAGCGCGGGGTAATACCCTCCGATAGTGAAGGAATAACGAATTTGTAGGAAAAACAAATTGTGGTAGGCGACAATGGAGGAGGAGGCTGCTCCCAAGTCTGTGAAGTTCTTCAGCTTTGCTTCTGCAGCCGTTGCGCCGAAGTCCTGGATCAGACCGCCTTTTATAGCGGCTTGGTTCTGGGCGTGGAGCTCTTTAACTTCCCGTACCCACCAAACTTCGATATTGATGTTCAGCAGAATGTCTCGCGCAACGAAAACTATGTTCAGAACACGGTAACGTTTCACGGGACGCGTGGCAAAGCGCCTAACGGAAGAAGATCAGCGACTGCGAAGCACGGCGTGGCTCCTGCACGGAGGTGGAAAGATGGCGGCGGGAAGCAGGAGCCATGACGTGCGTAGCAGTTCGCTGGATCGCATGGTTCGGCGACTTTGGTTCAGGCGTCATGAGTGAGTTCCGATGTCTTGGATGCTGCGCTCTCGGCTGGATAAAGCGTAATGCGCAAAGCGATGCCAAGTGCCGCCATGCGAGCAAGGGTGGGAACTGTCAGTCCGTGGTTGAAGGCCCAAGGCTCATCTCCGCAATCGTAACCGATGTTGAACTCGCGGATGGCGCAAGCGGCCCACTGAATGCGCGACTGCGGATCGAGTGCTTCGATGGCCGTGAGTAATGCCGCAATGTTTGGTTCGGGCTGGGTAAACTGCTCTTCGGTCTCCAGCGTCGAATACCACTGCTGGTCATCGCGAAGATCAACGTGCAACGGGAACACGCCTCTCGCCTCAAGGGCATCCGCAAGAGCCTGGAGGCTCTGTCCTGCGACGAGATCAAGATCGGTATTAAGGTAATTAGTCTCTCGTTTCACGGGACGCGTGCGGAGTCGCCTAACGACCCCAAGCTCAGCGACCGCGGAGTGTGGCGCGGCATCTGCATGGTGGGTGGAAAGGCGGCGGTGGAAGCAGATGCCGTGACGCACGGAGCGGTTCGCTGGAGCGCATGTTAGGCCGCGCGTTTCTCATGTGGTTTGGCAATCAAAATACTGACAGTAAGCCCGATGCAAATCCCTCCGAGCATACCTTTGATTCCTTCCAGTCTCGAATTGTGCGTATGTGAAATGGCCGAATGCAAGAGCACAAAGCCAAGAAATCCCCAACCGAGGCCCGCAATGCAGACCATCATCGACGAGATCTTGGACCACTTGGCAAAGACAAGCTTGCGGTGAAAGCAAATCACGATCGGAAAGAGGATGGAGAAGGCGATGCCAAGAAGCAAAGTGATCAAATAGATGGGGTTCATCATAGTGGCCTAACGCAAAAGGTGAGCTACTGCGGAGCGTGGCGCGCTGGCTGCGTGGCGGGTCTGCTGGAAGCAGCCAGCGTGACTCGCGGAGCAGTTAGCTCGACCGCACGGGTTAGCCGTCATTAGTTTGGAGGTGAATGGATAGTCTGGGAAACTGTGTTCTGAGTGCAGCACTCAGAATGTCCGCAACCGGCGCATCTCGGAGATGCGATCGGATATCGATCGCACTGGCTCTGCCATCGAGATAGCGAACGAAGCACTCGATCTGGGATGAACCCTTACCGGCAACGGTGTAGTGCTCTGCGGCGTTTGGAAAACCTGTGACGAAGAGTGTGTGCTCCGAACGCCAACGACGCGGATGCCATCGAACGGTAAACGGCACAGCAACCTGATCCGGACTGCACGAACTTAACGCTAGGGTCGTGAATCCGGTCCGCTGAAACGTCTCTGACAGGCGCGGCGTGAATGAAGACCACTCCACGGTCGGATCGCGGTTGAGCAGAACCAGCATGCCGAGGATGAGAACCGCAACGCCAGCCGAGATGAAAAGCTTTCGTTTCATTAAGACGCGAAGGTGACGGCTAACGACCCCAAGCTCAGCGACTGCGGAGGCGCGGCGCACTGGCTGCGGAAAGGTGGCTGGGGGCGAAGGCGGTGGGAGCAGCCAGTGTGACGCGCCGGAGCAGTTCGCTGCAGCGCATGTTAGGCGATTTGTGACTCACGGGGGGGTGCGGAAAAGCTGAAGACTGCAGCGACAGCAATGAATGGCAGCAAAGCCATCGCAATGAGAAAAGCGAGGACGGTCGGGCCATCATAGTTCTCTGCTCGAATACAACCGAGGAGGAGATCGATCGAGAATACGCCAAAGAAGCTCTGGCTGACGACGACAGGCCAAGAGAAACGAAGACGCTGAGCCCAAAAGAAAAGAGTAGAAAATGCAAGAGCGACTACGCAGACAGAATAGAGCCAAGGCCGCCATGTCTCCCAATGAGCGACAGAACTCAGCAAAAGCTCGGGAACCGCAGCAAATGCCCATGCTACGCTTCCGCCGGTAGATAGAATGAGAAGAAGGTTCTTCACGCAATGTGACTGGAGTGGCCTAACGCCAAAGGTGAGCTACTGCGGAGCGGGGCGCGGCTCCTGCACGGCAGGCTCTGCAGGTGGAGCAGGAGCCGTGACGCGCGGAGCAGTTAGCTCGACCGCACTGGTTAGGCTTATGTTGCAATTCCAAGTTGAGGCGAAGCGTGGCGGCGTCTTTGACGATAGCGGAAACAGCGAACAGCAACGATCATGAGTGCTATGGTATAGGGCATCGCGGCGACGACTGAAAGGATCCAAATTTTCTGCGGCTCGACGAGCGACGAGTGTCGGAGGGTGGTGCGAATGATTCCTTCAGGAATCGGAAAACACGCGAACCAAAGAACAAAGATGCCGAACGCATCGGACAGGTTACGGACCACGCTCACGCTAATGCAGGCTACGCCAAACCAGAACACGGTTAATGCGGCGTCGAATGTCACGGTATCGTGCAGAAAGGTATAGCGCCTAACAGGTAGTAGGCTTCACTTTTGAAGCCCTAAAAATTAGGGCTTCATTTCTGAAGCTTTGGCAGGCAAAAGAAGAGACGCGGGACCGCGAGCACAAAATGCACATGGCCAGGAACATACCCGGTTCGGGGAACGCCGTCACAAGAGAGAGCGTGCCCGCAGATAAGGTGGCCCGCAAGCCAAAGCTCCTGGACGAGGTCCGGGAGCTTCTCCGGGCAAAATATTACGCCATTCGCACCGAAGAGGCGTATCTGGGCTGGATTCGTCGCTTCATCCTCTTCTCGGGCAAGCGGCACCCCAAGGAAATGGGCGGCCGCGATGTGGCTCGCTTTCTCTCTCATCTTGCCAACGAGGGCAGCGTGAGTCCTTCCACCCAGAACCAGGCCTTCAGCGCGCTTCTCTTCCTCTACAACGGTTACTTGGAACAGCCGCTTCACGAGTTGCCGCCCTTCACCCGGGCCAAACGCGAGCGCAAGACTCCAGTTGTCCTTACCAAAGAGGAGATCAAGCGGCTGCTTGCCCAGTTGGAGGGAACCGACTGGATCATGGCAATGCTGCTTTACGGCAGCGGCTTGCGCCTGCTGGAGATGCTGCGGCTGCGAGTCAAGGACATCGACTTTGGCTATGGGCAGATCACCATTCGCGACGGCAAAGGAGGCAAGGACCGCATCACCATGCTGCCGGAAGGAGTGACTGAACCCTTGAAACGCCACCTGGAGCGCAGGCGCCTGGAGCATGGACAGGACGTACAAGAGTGCGGCGGGAGTGTGTATCTGCCCTTTGCGCTCGCCTCCAAATACCCGAAAGCTGCCAGGGCATGGACCTGGCAGTATGTCTTCGCCGCGAAGAGCGTGTCCACGGACCCTCGAAGCGGGGAAGTCCGCCGGCATCATATCGACGAAGTCAGCGTGCAGCGGCTCGTGAAGCGAGCGGTGGAGAAGGCGGGGATCACCAAGCCGGCCACTCCGCACACGCTCCGACATTCCTTTGCCACCCATCTGCTGGAGAACGGCTACGACATCCGCACCGTCCAGGAGCTACTCGGGCACAAGGACGTGAGCACCACGATGGTCTACACGCATGTGCTCAACCGGCCGGGGATCGGGGTCAGGAGCCCGGCGGATTAAGGTTAAAAAGACTTCCGGCCGGGCAGCACGATCTGATCAGCAAAGCTCCGTGCCTTGAGATCGCCGCGAGCTCGGGAAGCTGCACACCACTCAACTGGCATCGCCTCTTCAGCATGGAGCAGTGAGGCGAGTTCATCACCTTGGAATTGTGTCCCACAAATTCCTGAACGATCACCGGACTGACACCCGCGTTCCCGGCCTCGTTCCCCAGGTGGGGCTTTGGGAACGCGCTTCTAGGGTGAGACTCCGTTAGACAAGGGCGCTTTCGTGGCAGTCCGTGATGTGACTGGCGATGGCCGCGCGGACATCGTGCTCGGCTCGGGGCAAAAGCTGCGGGTGCTCGCTGGCGTCACCGGCGCGCAGGTCATGGACGAGCTGCCGTTCGCTCCGAAATTTACCGGCGGCGTGCAGGTCGCGGTCGGCGAAGTGAATGGCGACGGGATGGGCGGCATCATCGCGGGTCCGGGCCCTGCAGCGGCTCGCGGCAGCTCGATCCAACAGCTCCTGCGCTGCGGGAGGAATTCAAGATTGGCACCAAGAGCTATCGGGGAGGCGTGTCGGCGGCCGCCGCCGATCTGGATGGTGATGGCCGCGCGGATTTGATCATCGGCTGCAGCAGTGGAAAACCGGGCCAGGTCGAGGTCTTCAGCGGCGTGGATCTGAAGGCTTCGGGCGCGCCGATCTCCCCTTCGACCGTCGATCCAGCGAGCCGAAGTTCAGTGCGCGCGTGCGCGTGGCTGCGGCGGATTTGAACTTCGACCGCATCGCGGGGATCACCACCGGCGCGGGGATGAGGGGAAAAAGTCAGGTGAAGATTAACGATGGAGCCACGCGCGTGGAAATCGTTGCGCGCGCGCTCACCGCCTACCCGGCTTCTCCGGATGGGCTCGCTCTGCGCCGCCGGCTCGTCGCGCTCCATTCCATGGCCCTGCCGCCTGACCGGGCTTCATGATCGCGGGCGGCGTTCATTCCACGCCTCCGGACGGCGCCGCGCCCGCAGCCGCGAACGAAAAATGGCGCTTTCGCCAGCTTGCAGCCCCCGAGGCGTCACGCTAAACGCTGGCGCATGCCCAACCTTAAAGAAGCCATCGGTCTAAAGAAGGGCAAAAAACTCGACGACCTTGAGCATAAGTCCGTGGAGGAACCGGATTACAAACCGAAGCTCAAAGAGACGCAGTTGGAACTGCTCAACTACCAACGCGAGCTCGCCGAGACGAAGCGGTCGTTGATCGTCATCTTTGAAGGGCCGGATGCGGCAGGAAAGGGCGGCGCCATCAAGCGTGTGACGGAGAGGCTCGATCCGCGTATTCTACGCGTGCATTCGATCGTCAAACCGACCGCCGAGGAATACCAGCATCACTACCTTTGGCGTTTCTGGAAGAAGCTGCCGCCCCGCGGACAAATGGTGGTTTTCGACCGCTCCTGGTATGGTCGAGTGCTGGTCGAACGCGTCGAAGGTTTCGCTTCCGAGAAAGAGTGGAAGCGCGCCTACGACGAAATCAATTCGTTCGAGCGGCTGCTCACTGACGACGGAGCAGTGGTCGTGAAGTTTTACCTGCACATCTCGAAGGAAGAACAGCTCCTGCGCTTCAAACGTCGCGAAGCGGATCCTTACAAGCACTGGAAGATCAATGATGAGGATTGGCGGAACCGGCGCAAATGGGACGAACACAACGCTGCGGCGGAAGACATGTTCGAGAAGACCTCCACCGTTGAAGCGCCCTGGACCGTCGTCGCGGCCAACTTCAAATGGCATGCTCGCGTCCGGGTGTTGAAGACAGTGGTGGATGTGGTGAAGGACGTGCTGAAGAAAGCGTGATGAGCATCAGCCTGCGTCCATGGTCCGGCGCAGTGGCGGCACTGCTCTTCTGCTTTGCCGGATGCGACCGCGTCTTCGAGAAGAGCTCAAAAGACGAACTCGCACGCGGAGAGCGCAAAGCGGCGACCGGCGATTTCCGCGGTGCCGTGGCGCAATACGAGGCGGCCCTCGATGGCACCGCTGCCACTGCGGAAGCGCATTACCGGCTGGCCCTGCTCTACGACGGCAAGCTGAAGAGCCCGCGACATAGCGTGCATCACCTCGATCGCTATCTTGAACTCGCTCCGTCAGGGCCTCACGCCAGGGATGCGAAAAATCTGCGGAAGGAAAACGAGCTGAAGCTCGCGTTGAGCTCCGGGAAAGGAACCTTCACAACTCAGGAAGAGGCGACGCGTTTGAAGAACGAGATACTTCGGTTGAACAAACAGCTCGTCGAAGTGCGTGCGCAAAAGAACGCCGCACCTGCTCCACAGTCCGCTGCCGGCAAAGCTAACGACGCGGTGCAAAAGCCGATCCCCCCTGGCACCCGGACCCATGTGGTGCAATCCGGCGACACCATGGCTTCGATCGCGCGCAAGTATTACAAGAGCAGTGCACGTTGGAAGGATATCCAGGACGCAAACTTCTATGCGACCAACGGCACGCCAAAGATCAAGGTCGGGCAGACATTGATCATCCCTTAAAGGAGCAAAGGCTTTCAGGCCTTGAATGAGGCGCCCATTTTTGGCATAGCGCGCTCATGAAAACGTCTCCCTCCTCGTTGTTGGTCACGGCTGTGGCTCTGTTGGGATTCACCGTATGCAGTGAGGCTGCAAACACGGTGCATCCCGGCTTGAAAGGCGACCTCGTCGCATCCGAAGGCAAGCGGTTGAGCAGCTTCGATGATACTCCCCTTAGTCAGGCGAAATACTA
>JAQGOK010000175.1 GCA_028293645.1 Chthoniobacter sp. | reverse complement strand
CGCCGCTTGTCTTTCTCCTGGCGGGGGTTGTTTGTTCGCTCATCGGACGTGGCCTGCTCATCCGCGCCGCGTTCAGTGTCGGGAAGGGTTGGGGCATCTCCGTGCTGCTCGTGCCGCTCGCTCCGCTGTTCTTCCGCTGGAACTACAAAGAATTGGCTCTTCAGGGGCGGCACTGGCGAACCGCGACGGTCGCGTGTACGGCGATCTTTTGTGTCACCGGTGGCTCGGGTTCGTTGAGCGACATCCCCAGCAAGTGGACTTCCAACGGAGATCTGGCTGAAGCTGAGGACGCTCCTGCCTTATCCACGGCCGGTTCCAATCGATTCCTGGCGAGAATTGCCGGACTCGTTGCGCCGTCTGATTCGTCGGTCCCCAGTGCGCTGGTTCCGGGAGCGACATTGGAGCACGCTCCTGAAGCGGCGTCAGCGGTTCGCGTGGTCTCGACGCCGGAACGCCTCGCGGCCAATCAACGCGAGTTTGCCCGGCTCGTTGACGTCTATGCGGGCCTGAAGCAGGAGCGCGGTTATCTCCGCAAAGCGGATGTACCCGCGATTACCGCGTTCAATGCGCAGGCCGCCAAGTATCAGGCCGACCTCGCGACAGCACGGGCGGAACAGGCTGAGCTGAACCAGTCGCGGCTGGTCACGAGTAAGTGATGGGCTGCATGGGCCGAAGAGTTCGGGGCCCGGCAGCGGCGCCGGTCGCAATCGAGTAGGCGCAGCTCGGCGGTGGGGATCGACTCTTGCGAAACGATGCGATTCTCCACCTCCCGCGGCATCATCCAGCACCGGCTCCTGATCCCCCTGACGATGTCCGCGAACGCGGTGGCGGTGAATGCCTGCCCGATTTGCGATAGCGACACCGGGCGTCAGGTCCGCACCGGGATCTTTGGCGCCGATTTCGCGGCGAACGCTCTCACTGTCCTCGCCCCTTTCCCGGTGCTGCTGCTCCTGATTGCCGCGTTGCGTTGGGCGCTGCCAACGGCCCGCGATCGACCATCCGATTCCTAGCTCCGCACCGACATGAACAATCACTCTGACCAAAGGCCGATGCTCACCGCCGGCATTTTCCTGGGCGTCGGCTTGGGCGGCTTTGTGGATGGCATCGTCTTTCACCAAATCCTTCAGATGCACAACATGCTCTCGGCGAAGCTGCCGAAGACGAGCATCGTGAACATGGAGATCAACATGTTCTGGGACGGCCTTTTTCACGCGGCGGTCTGGTTGATCACCGCGTGGGGTGTGGCGTTGCTTTGGCGCGCCGGGGCACGCCGCGAGGGGCGCTGGTCCGGCATCGCGTTCACCGGGGCTCTGTTCCTGGGCTGGGGCCTCTTCAACTTGGTCGAAGGCGTGATCGATCATCACATCCTGCATCTGCATCACGTGGTGGAGCAGCACGGGACGTCGGGTTTCGATTACGCGTTCCTCGGTTCGGCGATCGTCTTCATGGTCGGTGGGTGGCTGGCGATTCGCTCGGGCAGCGCTGGAAGGAGCTGACAAACTCGTTGCTCGCGAGCGGCGACTGCTCGCGCCAGCCATTCACCACTGAACTGCGTTTTGCACATTCGCGATCCGCGCCCGTATGGTATCAGTGCCGGTCTCCATGGAACTCGCTGAACCCACCCTCACTGACACGCAGAACGAACCGGACTATCGCCGGATTCCGATCGACCGTGTCGGCGTGAAAGCACTGCGCTTTCCGATGCAAGTGCGGGACAAAGCACGTGCGACGCAGCACACGATCGCGACGGTCGCCCTCACGGTCGATCTTCCGCACCATTTCAAAGGGACGCACATGAGCCGCTTTGTGGAGGTGCTGAATGAGTTCGGCCCGGAGCTGCACGTGGACAACATCACCGATCTGTTGCGTGCGTTGACGCTGCGGCTGGATTCGGAATGCGCGCACGTGGATATCGAGTTTCCCTTCTTCCTCTCGAAACGCGCACCCGTGACGGAGGCGGTTGGTTTGATGGACTACACCGCGCGTTTCGCGGCCACGATCGAGAACGGCAAAGTGGATTTCATCGTCACGGTGCTGGTGCCGGTGACGACGCTCTGCCCGTGCTCGAAGGCGATCAGCGAGCACGGCGCCCACAATCAACGCGGCCTCGTCACTTACTCCATCCGCTGCCACAAACCGCTTTGGATCGAGGACATGATCCGGCTCGTGGAAGACAGCGCGTCGAGCGAGCTATACAGCCTGCTCAAGCGGCCGGACGAAAAAGCCGTGACGGAGCGCGCTTATGAGAATCCCGTGTTCGTCGAGGACCTCGTGCGCGACATCGCAGCGCGTTCGGATGAGGAGCCCCAGATCGTCTGGTATCGGGTCGAAGCGGAGAACTACGAGTCGATTCACAATCACAACGCCTACGCGCTGGTCGAACGTACGAAGCCCGATGCGCCAGCGCCCCAATCCGGAGAGCGGTCTCGCAGCTAGCCAACCTCGCCCATGCTCTACCGCTGCGTCGCTGCGCTGATCATCGTCTTTTGGCTCAGCATGACGGGGCTCCTTCTCCGGAAGGAACTCGGGCCGAGCGACTCTGCGTTGCGCGCGATCCCGGCGGAGCACGTGTTAAAGCTGATGTTCCGCCACGGAGAACGCAGCGAGCTGACCGTCTATAGCGACAACCAGCGAATCGGTCGCCTCCGCGTGCATCCGCAGATCCGGCTGGAGGACAGCCATCGCGTGCTCGCGATCAACGGCAACGTGCAACTCGCCTTCCCCGGTTTCGAACGGAAACGCTGGAGCTGGGACGGTGAGTTGGAAATGGACAAGCTGCTGGGCCTCGAGCGCTCGCACTTTGTCTTCACGACCCGGGAACGCTTTGCTCCGAGCATCGAGATTACCCTTGATCATCGGGCGCGGCTGTTGCGTTACGCGACCCGGATCAACGGCGCACTCGCCACCGAAGCGGAGTTCCCCCTCGGCGAGGGTGGCGCGTTCGGCTGGCTGCAACAACAACTCCCACCCGAGCTGCTGGCGGCGTTGCACCGTGAGGGTCGCGTCCCGCCACAACTGATCGCTTCCCAAAGCCAGTTGGATTTTCAGGGCGAGAGAATACAAACCTACCTCGTTGCCCTGGAGCAGGACGGCCAGCGATTCATCGAGGTGCATGTCAGCGAGCTGGGCAAAATCCTGCAGGCGAAAACGGCGATTGGGTATAGCGCCATACCCGAAGAACTGGTCCGCTGACGCTCGCATCTGGCGTCGCGCTCGACGCTTTCCGCTTCCCCCCCTCGCATGATCCAAGCCCGTTCGCTCGCCAAGCATTTTGGTCAACTCCGCGCGGTGGATGGCCTCGACCTGGACATCGCGCCGGGCGAGTTCTTTGCTTTTCTCGGCCCGAACGCGGCGGGGAAGACGACGACGATCAAGATGCTCACCGGTTTGCTGAAGCCAACCGCCGGAGACGTCCGCGTTGGCGGATTCGACATGCTGCGGGAGCCCGAGAAGGCGAAGGCGCTCCTCGCTTACGTCCCCGATTTCCCGTTCCTCTACGACAAGCTGACCGCCTTGGAGTTTATGCAATTCGTGGGGGACATCTTCCGCATGAACCGCGCAGACATCGCCGCTGGCAGGGACGAGCTATTTGAGAAATTCCATCTTGGGAGCTACGCGCACGAGCTCACGGAGAACCTTTCGCACGGCACCAAGCAGCGGCTCGTCATTGCCAGTGCGTTGCTGCATCAGCCGCAGGTCTTCATCATCGATGAACCGATGGTCGGGCTCGATCCGATGCACGCGCGGATCGTGAAGCAGGAGTTCCGCGACCGAGCCCGCGCGGGAATGACGATGTTTCTCTCCACTCATCAACTGAGCGTGGCGGAAGAAATCGCCGACCGCATCGGCATCATCCATCACGGGCGCCTTATTGCGCTCGGCACTGTGGAAGAGCTACGCAAACAAAGCGGCGAAGGCGGCGCGCTGGAGAAAATCTTCCTCAGTCTGATCGATGCGGAGGAAGCGCACCTCGAGAAGCGAGCTGCCGCCGAACAGCGCGCGCCCTAACTCCGGGCGGAGGCGCTCTTAGTCCACCGACACGGTGAACGTGTAACGGTGCGCGTCGGTGAGCGACTCCCACGCGGGCTGCGCGTACCAGAGTCGCACCGGCACGGTCCCGGGGCCCACCGCCTCAAAGACCCATTTCTCCAGGCCCTGTTGCGAAGCGGCCACGACCCGCGCGCCCGCTGCAGTCTGGGAGTCCTGTGCGGGGCCAACCCTGCTTTTCGACACCAGTTTCAAAACCGCGGGATCGGGGATTTCGCCAAGGCGCCAGCTGTACGGACTGTTCGTCTGCGCTCCGAGCATCACGGTCACCGTGCCTTTGGACTTCAACCAGACGCTGCGTTCCTCCTGCGGCATCCCTTCGGTGAGCACCACGCTTTTCATCGGCTCGGGACTGGCGAGCGCGACGGGATTCTCTTTGAGGCGCTTGCCCTGTGGCGTGGTGCAGGCGACGAGGAAAAGGGCGGCCGAAAGAGTGAGCACGAGCTTCATAAGTGGAATTCCTGCTGCTGAAACCATGGGTCTTCTAGGATCGCTAAGGTTCGGCTGTCAATCACGCCAGCGACGCTGGTGGAGGGATGCACGCAATGGATCGCTCGCGTAAGCCTCGGTGGCCGGGCCTTGCCGCGACCTTGCGCGTGGGGCACTCGGCGCTACCCTGCGCGCCCAATGTTCACTCTGCTCGGCACCGATCCGTCTTCGAAAGCGCGCCGTGGGCGGCTCGTCACGCGGCACGGCACGATCGAGACGCCGATCTTCATGCCGGTGGGAACCCAAGGCTCGGTCAAAAGTGTATCGCCGCAGGAACTCACCGATCTGCAGGCGCAGATCATCCTCGGGAATACTTATCATCTGTTCGTCCGCCCCGGCATGGAGGTGATGCGCCACTTCGGAGGACTGCACGCCTTCATGCAGTGGAATGGACCAATCCTCACCGACTCCGGCGGCTTCCAGGTCTTCTCCCTCGCGAAGCTGCGGCGCATCACCGAGGAAGGCGTCCACTTCCAAAACCATCTCGACGGCTCGCCCATGTTTCTCGGCCCGCGCGAAGCGATGGAAACGCAGGCGACGCTCGGCAGCGACATCTGCATGCTCTTCGATGAATGCCCGCCGTGGCCTTGCGAACGTGAGTACGCGGCGGACAGTCTCGCGCGCACCCTCCGCTGGGCGGCGGTTTGCAAAGAGGTGCCGACGCCGGGTTTGAAGTTCGGCATCGTGCAAGGCGCGACGTGGGCCGATCTCCGTCGCGAGAGTGCCGAGGCGCTCGTGCAGATCGGGTTCGATGGCTACGCGATCGGGGGCGTGAGCGTCGGCGAACCGGAGGTGGAAATGATGCGGGCCGTGGAGAACGCGGAGCCGTTTCTCCCCGCCGACAAGCCGCGTTACGCGATGGGTCTTGGCACCCCGCCGCAGATGGTCGAGATGGTCGCGCGCGGCGTGGATATGTTCGATTGCGTGCTGCCGACGCGGATCGCGCGGAACGGCACAGCCTTCACCGCGCGCGGCACGATCAATCTCAAGAACGCGCCGTTCACTTTCGACAAAGGCCCGATTGAGGACGGTTGCACCTGTCCCGCTTGCCGCACCTTCAGCCGCGGCTATTTGCGACACCTGGTAAAGTCCGAGGAGATCCTCGGGCTCCGGCTCATCTCCCTGCACAACCTCCATTTCTATCTCCAGCTCATGGCGAAGGTGCGAGCCACGATCGAGGCGGGCACGTTTGCTGAGTTCCGGCGCGAGTTCGTCAGCAACTACAAGCCTTGGAACACGCCCGAGGGAGCCTCCGGGTAGCGCGGGCATTCTGCCTGTGAACGGGCGCAGCGATGGTTGCGTCTCGCTCCCTCAAACGGACGCGTCAGGAGGTCCGTCGCCGCAGAATGCGGCGACCCGCGAGCTGCAAGCTCGCGTTACCCGACAGCCTACTTCGGCCAGCCCTGCAGGATCTTCAGCGTCTCGTCGAGGTGGCCGGACTCATCGTCCGCCATGTCTTCGAGGTGATTCGCCAGACCGATCTCGCCGAGATGCTCGGCTTGCGCCGCGCGTTCTGAGTAATTGTTCCGCGCCAAACGCTCCGCTTCGACGATGTTCTCGAGCATCTTCCGCGCGTCGGTCTCCTGCGGCACCGGCGCCGAATTCACGGACGGCACACCACCGAGCGCCGCGATCTTATCCGCGAGATACTGCGCGTGCATTGTCTCGTCCGGAATCTCCGCGCTGAAGAATTGCTTCAGCTCCTGCCGATAAGGTCCCGTCACCGAAGCGGCATACTGGATGTACGTGATGATCGCCTGATATTCGCGCGAGAGGTCGCCGTTCAGGAGTTCGAGCAGACCTTTCTCGTCCACCACCGGGACGGTCTTTTTGCCGACATGCAGTTCAGTTTCACTCATAGGTCTCTGGCAATCGCACGGCGGTGCTCGCTTACGTGCGGCGAGTGCGGAGGAGCGTTACTTTTGCGGGACGAAATCGACGACCAATGCTTCCTCGAGCACCGGCTTCAGCAGCGAGACGAAGGCTTTGTGAGCCGGGTGAACGAGATACGCGTCGCGGTCCGCGGGCGTCTTGAACGAGACGATCCAGCAATGTGAGTAGCCCTTGTCCAGGCCTTCCGGGCTGACGTTTGTGCCCCATTCGAGCTTCTCCACGGCTTCGATCTTTCCCTTCAACGCAGCGAATTCGTCGGTGATCTTTTTCACCTGATCGGCCGGCGCGTCTTTCTTGAACTTGAAGTGAACGACGTGGCGAATCGGTCCGTCGGCGGCGGTGGCAGTAGTCATAAGAACAGCGAGAGCGAGGAGTGCGGGGAGAAGGACTTTCATATGCGGCGGAGTGTGGCCGGAAGGGCCGCGATCGCAAGGCGGCGGTTCTGCTCCGGGTAGCGCGAGCTTGCAGCTCGCTGGCGCGAACTTCCTTCCGAGTGCGCTGTCGAGGTGCCGCTGCTCCTTGAGTTTTGTGTGGGGCAGGAAAGTCCGTCCGGACAAAGAGCTGCAAGCTCGCGCTACCCGGAGCCGAACTGCGCGCTCGCCTCACCGCAGACCTGGGGCAGACTTCCGATGCCATGCGTCCCCCCGTTCTGCTCGCTGTCGTCTTCCTGCCATTCGCGCTTTTCGCCCAAGCGCCGCCGACGCAAAAGCAAGCGCCACCGCCGGGCATTGCCGTGCCGGACGCCGAACTTACAGCCCTGCGCAACGAACTCGGTGTTTTGGAAAAGGCGATCCAGGACCGTCGCCCTTCGCGCGAACCGCGCCCCGCTGCTGAACCACGGGCGCAGCTTGATCTTGCGCCTAACGACGGAGAGCCGCGGTCAGTGGCGGACGCCGAGATCTTTCTAAAATCGGTCCGCTATGCGCTCGATTACGGCGAGTTCTTCGACCTCAAGCAGGTTGCGGCCGCGCACGCGCAACTTGCGCTCGGCCTGAAGAGAGCCCAGGAGCCACACTCCAAACTTGCGCCATCGTGGGAAATGGCACCCGGGCCACTCGTCCTCGGCTATCGCTCCAAACTCGACGGCTCCGCCCAACCGTATGGCCTGATCGTTACCGGCGATTGGAAACCGACCGACGAAGAACCGCGCCCGCTCTGGCTGTGGTTTCACGGGCGTGACGACAAGCTCACC
>JAQGOK010000164.1 GCA_028293645.1 Chthoniobacter sp. | reverse complement strand
CTCTGCGGCCCTCTGCGTCCTTTGCGCTCTCTGCGGTAGAGCCGATCTGCGTTCCCGATGTCGGAGCGATTTCGAGCCCCGTCGGAATCATCAACCCGTCCGCGAACACCGTCGTCTTGTCCGCGCGCCCGTCGCGGTCCGTGTCTTCGAGGATCAGCACTCTATCGTTCGGCTCCTCGCCCGGCTTGATCTGCGGATACGTGGTGCTGCCGATCACCCAAAGCCGCCCGCGCGTGTCCCAGCGGATCTGGATTGGTTTGCTCACGCCCTCCTTTTCCGACGCGAAGAGATTCGCCTCGAAGCCGTCGGCCATCTTGAACGAAGCGAGTTCGGCGGCGGGATCGTGCGGGTCGGGGTCGGCGCGAAGTGCCGCGGTACAGCAAACAATTGCAACGGTTACCAGCTTCAGCGGCGGAACCGTACGCCTGGGGAGCACAGGTCGCCGGCCTGTCGCGCCCGGCGGCCCGCCGGGCGCTCCGGATTGTCCGGGAATTTGGATGGCAGGACAGTTGCCGTGCTGGATGTTCCCTGGGTGCGGGGGCGCTGCGGAATGGTGCGCCCATTCGACGCCCGCAGTTTCCGGCGGGCCGCCGGAAACGACAGGCCGGCGGCCTGTGCTCCCCGGAACTCCACAGTCCGCCTCTTGTGAAGGGTCTGGGGCACTCATGGCTTTGCCAGCTGCGCCGCGAGCGCGTCGATCTCACGCTCTTTGGCTTCGATCAACGGCACGAACTGTTCGAGTTCCGCCGGGAACCAACGCTTCTTCGGATCGAGATGATCGCGGCTGCTCGGCTGGTTCGTGCGATCCCCGGCGAGGAAGGCCCAGTTCTGCGGGCGCGAGTATTGAAACCAAAGGCGGTTCTTTTGGACGATGAGCTGGCGCAGTGGCTCGAGTTCGCGCCGAAGCTCGGCTTCGTGTGCACGTTCCAACTCTAAGAGACGAGGGAGGGGATCTGTCGCTATGCCCTCGGGCGAGAGGGCCTGATCGCGAAGGGTTTTCTGAAATGCTCTCTGATCCTCGGAATCAAAAAACCACGGTGCATCGATCTTTATCCCGATAAGGCAGCTTCTGGCATGCAACCAATGCCCCGTTTCGTTGAGATGATAGCCGTCTCGTGTCGATAGGTCCTTCCCATCCTTTGATTCCAGTCCCCCATAGCCGCCGATCCCGTGCACATTCGGGAGGAGACTGATGACCTCTGCGACTCCTTGTAAGTACCAAGCAGGCATGGTTGCGCGGCCGGGTGCTAAAGGCACGTGCGGACCTTGAAGAGCAATCCGCCGCTTCCCATTTCCACCGACACGCCTGCCAAGCTTTTCATAAGCCGTAATGAACTCACGGAACTTTCCCTCCCCATTCATGCTTTCCATCTGCCCGAACCGCGCAATGACGAACGTCGCGCCGATACGCTCAAGTTGTTGTTCAAGCGTCGGGTAGTTCAGATCGCGGCGTTGTTCGAAGACGGTGTCGCCTTCCCATGCGAGACAGCGGAAGCGCAGCTTGTGGTCGGGCATCGCGCGGGTGAGCAGGAGTTCGAGGTAGCCGAGTTCGCTGGCGACGACCATGTCTTCGCCGCCGATGAAGGCGATGACGTCGTTCGGTTTGAGGAATGGTTCGTCGGCGCGACCGGGCGGAGAGAAGCCGAACGCGCAGAGCGCCACGGCGGCGACGAGGAGACGGGGGGGAGAACGCATCGGGCGCAACACTGCCGGCCGGCCCCGACGTAGCAAGGCGAGACTTTGCCCTTCGGACATGGTTCGCGAGTCTTGGAGAAGAGGTGTCATCCCACGGGCAATCCGTGACTTCCCATGCGCAACCCGAGCGATCGCGCATTTGCCTAACGTCGCGTGCCGCTCAATGATACGCCCGCATGGAAGACCCCCGCCTTGTTTCGACCCGCCGACAGTTTTTCGGCCAGACCGCGAACGCGATCGGTCTCGCGGCGCTGGGTTCGCTGCTGAACCCGCGGCTGTTCGCGGAGGGGAGCGATCCAGCCGGGCGGGGGACGCGTGGCGCGCTGAAGACGCTCCACTTTGCACCCAAGGCGAAGCGCGTGATCTACCTGCATCAGTCGGGCGCGCCTTCGCATGTGGATCTCTTCGACTACAAGCCGGCGATGACCGCGTATCACGGGCAGGAGCTGCCGGGCTCAATCCGTGGTGGGCAGCGGATCACCGGGATGACTTCGGGACAGAAGGCGTTTCCTGTGGCGGCGACGAAGTTTGCGTTCAAGCAGCATGGGCAGACGGGGCTTTGGCTGAGCGAGTTGCTGCCGCATCACGGTAAGATCGCCGACGAGATCTGCCTGATCCGCTCAGTGCACACCGAAGCCATCAACCACGATCCGGCGATCACCTTCATCCAGACCGGCTCCGAGCAGCCGGGCCGGCCGTGCCTTGGTTCGTGGGTGAGCTACGGGATCGGGAGCGAGAGCGCGAATCTGCCGGCGTTCATCGTGTTGATCTCGCAGGGTTCGGGGAACAAGACCGATCAGCCGCTGTTCTCGCGGCTGTGGGGCAGCGGCTTTTTGCCGAGCAGCTATCAAGGAGTAAAATTTCGCAGCAAGGGCGATCCGGTGCTCTACATCAATAACCCGGACGGAATCGACGATTCGACGCGGCGCGAGATGCTCGACACGTTACGCGGGCTGAATGCGATGCAGGCGCAGGCGATCGGAGATCCGGAAATCGAGACGCGGATCGCGCAGTACGAGATGGCCTATCGGATGCAGGCGAGTGTGCCGGAGTTGATGGCGCTCGATCACGAGCCCGCGAGCACGTTTGAGCTTTACGGTGAAGACGCGCGGACGCCCGGAACCTTCGCGGCGAATGCGCTGCTCGCGCGGCGGCTGGTCGAACGCGGTGTGCGTTTCGTGCAGCTTTATCACCGCGGCTGGGATCAGCATAACAACCTGGCGACGCAGCTTCCCGGTCAGTGCAAGGACGTCGATCAGGCGAGCGCCGCGCTGGTGCTGGATCTGAAGCAACGTGGTCTGCTCGATGAAACGCTCGTGATCTGGGGTGGGGAATTCGGACGCACCGCTTACGTGCAGGGCGACATCAACAACGCCGGCTACGGGCGCGATCATCATCCGCGCTGCTTTTCGATGTGGATGGCCGGCGGCGGGATCAAGGCCGGGCTGACCTACGGCGAGACGGACGACTATTGCTACAACGTCGTTCGCGATCCGGTGCATGTGCACGACTTGAACGCGACGATCCTCCGCTGCCTCGGGATCGATCACGAGCGGCTGACTTATAAGTTCCAGGGCCGCGACTTCCGGCTCACCGATGTGCATGGGAAGCCGGTGAGCGGGATCATGACGTAGCGCTGCGGGAGCGCTGCGGTTTCTCACGTGTCGTCCTGAGCGGAGTTCCGCGCGGGCGAAGGTGGGACGGAACGGAGTCGAAGGACCTCCGCGAGCGTCGCTGAGTAGGCGCTTCAGGAGCGACCGCGAGGTCCTTCGACTGCGCTTCGCCCGCGGGCCCGCCTGCGCTGCGCTCAGGATGACACGTTCAAGCGCCAGCAGTCTTGCCGCTCGGCGAAGCGCTGCGTAGAACCTGCCGCCATGAATTCCTCCCCCCGCAACCGGCTCTTCATAATGATGGTGCTCGAGCTCTTCATCTGGGGCGCCTGGCTGCCGCTGATCTGGACTTACATGGGCCCGGACGGCCTCAACTTCTCAGCGCAGCAACAGGTCTGGATTGGCAGCGCGTTCGCCATCGCTTCGGTACTCGGCATCTTTTTTTCGAATCAGTTCGCCGACCGCAATTTCGCCGCGGAACGGTTCATGGCGTTCAGTCATCTGGTCGGCGGCGCGGCGATCCTCGGCATGTTTTTCGTCACCAGCTTCCCAGCGTTCTTCACGCTGATGCTGATCCATTCGCTCTTCTACGTGCCGACCATCTCAGTCGCGAACTCGCTCGCCTTCGCGAACCTGCAGAACCCGCAGAAGGAATTCGGGCTCGTTCGGATGGGCGGAACGGTCGGCTGGATTATGGCCGCATGGCCGCTGTGGTTCATCCTTCAGGGGAAACAAGGCGTCGATGCGGCGCAGGCGGCGAAATACATCTTCGTCGTCTCCGGCATCGCGTCCTTTGTGCTCGCCGCGTTCTCGCTGACGCTGCCCCACACGCCCCCGAAAAAGGGTGAGCCGGGTGATAGCCTCGCGTGGCTCAAGGCAGTCAAGTTCCTCGCGGTCCCGTCGCTCCTGGTGCTCTTCATCGTCACGTTCATCGATGCGACGATCCACAATGGCTACTTCGTGATGGCCGGCGGTTTCCTCGCGAAGGCGGGCTTCAAACCCGAGAACATCATGCTCGTCATGAGCATCGGACAGATCGCTGAGATCGTGACCATGATCATCCTCGGGACGGTGCTGGCGAAGCTCGGCTGGCGCATGACGATGATCATCGGCATCCTCGGTCACGCCGTCCGTTTCGGGATCTTCGCCTTCTTCCCGGAATCCACGGCGTTGCTCGTGATCGTGCAGGTGCTCCATGGCATTTGCTACGCGTTCTTCTTCGCCACGGTTTACATCTTCATCGATGCGGCGTTCCCGAAGGACGTGCGGTCGAGTGCGCAAGGCCTGTTCAATTTGCTCATCCTTGGTATCGGCGACCTCGCCGCGAAGTGGATCTTCGTCCCGCTCCAGGGGCGTTACGTCACAGGCAACGGTCTGGAAGGTTATCGCGAGCTGTTTCTGGTGCCGACCGGAATGGCGTTGGCCGCCGCAGTGTTGCTGGCCGTCGCGTTCCGGCCGTCCGACGCGATCCGGTCCGGCGGCCCGTCGGCAGTTCCGCACTAGCCGCGGGGCTCAACCCCAGGCGTTGCGGATTTCCTCGGGCGATTTGCCGCTGGCGCGTAACGTCCGGAGCGAGACGGCGTCTTCGCGTTTGGCGAGCCGGCGGCCCTGCGCGTCGGTGACGAGCGGACAGTGGAAGAATGCGGGCCCCGGCAGATCGAGTGCGCGATAGAGGAGGAGTTGGCGGAAGGTGCTCGTGATGAGATCGGCGCCGCGAACGACTTCGGAAATCCGCATCGCGGCGTCGTCGGCAACGCAGGCGAGTTGGTAGCTCGGCAGATCGTCTTTTCGCCAGACGAGGAAGTCGCCGAAATCAGCGCCAGCGATTGCGCGTTGTTCGCCCTGGCGCCGATCCTCAAATCCCAGCGTCTCGCCGTCTGGAACACGGAAGCGCCAGTTGAGCCCCGCGCGGGGCCGATCGGCAGACACGTGGCGACACGTCCCGGGGTACAGCGGCTCATCGTCCGCGGTGTGGGGCGCTCCGAGCGCGCGTTGCACATCATGCCGCGAGCAGGTGCACGGAAAGATGTGCCCGGAAGCGCGGAGTCGCTCAAAAGCGTCCACGTAACTCTCTTGCCGCATGCTTTGATCGTACGGTGCGAACGAGCCGCCGACGTCTGGTCCTTCGCTCCACTCAAAACCAAACCAGCGCAGATCCTCCACCATCGCGGTGACGAACTCCGACCGGCAGCGTGCGCGATCGAGATCGTCGTTGCGCAGGATGAGCGTTCCGCCCGCAGCCTCGGCGCGGCGTTGCGCCGTCCAGAACGTCCGCGCGTGGCCGAGATGCAGCAGGCCGGTCGGAGAAGGAGCAAGGCGACCGCGATACATCACTGCGAGGCCGACTTACCGCAGAGGGCGCAAAGGCGGCGAGGGCCGCAGAGGAAGAAGGGGTGGGAGGATGAGAACGATGAAGCCGGCAGGTCGCGGAATATTGAGCCGGGTCCTAACCGCTTCTCGTCGGTGAACGTCCTCTATCCGTTTTCGCGAACTTCTCCGATCCTCCCCCGGCCTCTGCGCCTTTGCGCCCTCGGCGGTAAGATCCGGCGTCACGGCTGCGGCTCGATCACCGCTCGAAACCCGGTGAAATCAACGCGCTGTGCGTCCTTCGAGAACTTCAGTTGCACCTGAGCGGTGACATCGGATTCGGCCGGCATGCGCAGCACGAAGAAGTCCTTGCCACCCTGCGCGTGCAGATACGGCTTGAGCAGATACTCCGCGACCAGCTCTTCGTCGCGACGGAAGCGCAGGCGGACGGTGAGCGCTTCGACCTGTGCCGATCCGGCGGTGATTTCGAAACGCGCGAGACGCCCGCGCAGTGCAGGCGGCACCGCCATTGAGCTCTCGATCGTGGCATCGTCCGCACCGCGGACCCAAGCGGCAGGAAGGGGAGGAATTGCCCCCCATTCCGCCGCGGTCGCAGCGAGGACCAACGGTGGCGGTGCATCGGCAGTACGGCGGCGATAGAAGACGAGGTCCGGGTTGTCAGCTTTCGCAAAAAGCGCGGCGAGCTGCCACGCGGCTTCGGGCGTGTCAAAGTAAGAGCCGAGCGCAGGTTGAGTCGGGAGCAGCTTCTTCTCGAGCTTCTTGCGAGTCGTCAGCCAGACGAGTTTGCGCGCGTACCAAAACTGGTCGCTTTGCGCCGCTCTGGCTTCGAGCACGTCGGTTCGGTGGAGGATTTCGTTTGCCGCTGACCAGCGGAAGCGGCGTGCGTCTTCGGCGCTCACCAGGAAGGCGATTTCGCGCATCGCCTTGTGCGAAAAGACGCGGGTGCCGTCGGCGAGCCCGGCCATGTAGCGGCGCATTTCGGGGACGAAACCAAGGTCAAATTTTGCCCGTGAGCTGAGCACGAAGAGCATGCCCACACCCATCAGTGCGGCCTGACCCCAATGTTTCCGATCGCCGTCGGCAAGACGCCGCAGCCACGGGAACCGCTTCGTCTCAAAAAGCGGCGTGAGGCAACCCACCGCTGCGAGGACCGACATGGGAATCGCGACCCCGGCGAGGAAACGATCCGCATCGCGGATCAGCGGGCGATACGGCCAGAGGCTCTGCGGTGCGCAGCTGTATTCGAGGAACAGGACGCCGAACCAGATCACGACCACGCGACCCGCGAGACCAAATCTCCGCCACGCCTGCCAAATGCCGACCGCGGCGAAGATGCAGTAGATCGGCGCGAGTCGGTTGCCTTTCCACAGCGTGTCGAAGAAGCGGAACGGCAGGAGCCAGGGATTGGGAAAGTCGGTGCCCTTCGCTTCCTTGTTGCCGAGATTCGCGTGGATGTCGTGCAGCCAATCGCCGAAGCGCCATTGGTAAAAGCCCGCCAAAGCTGCATAGAAAAGTGCCGCGAAAACTCCGGCCAGCAGCACCCGGCCGAAGTGCCGCGGAAAGCAGACAAACGTGGCGACGAAAAGCACCGGCACCATGAAAGCGCCCGTGATGCGATTCGCCTCGAGCACGAACAAACAGAGTCCGGTGACGGCCGCAAAGAAGATCGAGCGCGCGCGCGTCTCGCTGTGCATCAGCGCCCACCAGGCGAGCAGCACAAGTCCCCCGAGCACGCCTTCAGAGAGGTCGGGCATCGGTCGATAGCAGACCGTATCGAGCAGGGGATGGAACGGGAACGCGAGCGCTGCGGCCCAGCCGATGCGCACCGAGTTGCTGACTTTTTGCGCGAATGCGAATGCCACGATCGAGCCGGCCGCGAGATAAAGCAGCGGCTCGCCGTAGTAAGAGATCAACCCGAAGCCGAAGATCGCCTGGAGCACCCAGCAGACTCCCCAGACGGGCCAGCGCAGATCGTGGAAGCTACCCTTTTGCCAGGCGATCAATCCGCGTTCGTGGAGATCGAATGCGAAGCTCCAGTAGGTGAGATCGTCGCCAAAGCCTGGCTCCTGCAAAAACAGCAGGCCGATGCCGATCGCCGCCAATGCGACGCCGAGCAGATGCCACCCGTATTTCATTTCGCTCGGCGGAAAGGAGCCGCGAGCGTCAGCCAGACACATTCGAGCAGCAGCGCGACGTAGATGAACCAGAATGGTTCGAAGACAAACCGGAACCGCGACCGGACATTGCCGGTGAGGATGATCGTGTAGAAAAACGCCAGCAAAGTGAGGCTCCAGGCGATGTGAAATCGTTGCAGCTCGTTGCGGCGCAGGGCAACAGCCACCACGCCAATTCCCGCAGCGAGGAAGTAGTAGGGAACGCCGTAATGGTACACTTTCACCGACGGATATTTCGGATTCGGCACGCGCAAATCCGGGAAGCGCCACCGATTGACCGTAGTCAGCCAGCCATCGAGCCAGCGGTTGAACCAGACCACTTCCCCGTAGTGCGAATCGATGAACTGGTGGAGTGCGGGCACATCGCGCAGATCTTCGCCCGTGAGGGCGCGCGCGATCGGCAGGCTGCGGTTCGAGGAACTGATCAAAGCCTCACGCTGCATATTGAAGAGCCAGTGGTTGTCGAACCGGCCGCTGGGCGCCTCGTTCGCCATCACCCGAAATTTGTGATAAACGTGGATCGGCAGGTCAGTGAAGTTTCGCCAGCAAGTTTCCTTGGCGATCTTCAGGCAGAAATGGTCCATCCCGCGGCGTTTCTTGCGGCCGTCGTTGGGCGGATGCGCTTTCAAATAGCTCTCGACCGCGGCAGCGATTGCCCGGCGATCCCGCACCCGCGGAAATTCCGGCCGGATGTCCCACCGTGCTTGCAGGTCTGCACGGATCGGCGCGATGTACGGCTCGAAACCGGGTGCGCACTTCAGGTCGGTCGGCGTCAGCCGGGCGACGGAAGTGTAGAGCAGCAGTCCCGCTTGAGAGGTTTTCGTCACGAGGTGAGTGAGGACCGCGAGCACCACGATCGTGGCGAACCGGGGCCAGTCCGTGCGCCAGGTGCGCCAGTGCAAAAGAGCGACGAGGAGAATGCCGAATCCGAACAGGAGCTTTCCCTCGGGCCGCGCGCCTGCTTGCAGGAACAACGCGATGAGCAGGAATACGAATCGGGCGCGGGTCTGCGCACCCGCGTAGAGGGTCCCGGCGAGCGCGACGAGCATCGTCGTGAAAACAAAGACGGTCTCGGCCATCAACGTGTGCTCGTACCAAAGTAGGAACGGATTGGCGGCGATCAGCAACGTGAGCGGCAGAATGAAAACCCGCCAATGCCGAAACCACAGCCTGCAGAGCAGACCGACGATCAGCACCAAACCCATTCCGAGCAAATGCTGGCCGACCGGGATGGCCAGCAGCGCCGGAACGTGAAGGAGGAACGGGAGGGTGAAAAGCAGCGGGACCAGGAAGGTCTTCTTCGCGTGCAGTTCGAATTTGTGCTCGTGCAGCAAATGACTCGGCGTGGTGAGGAAATCCGGCGCGTCGTCGTGAAAATACGCGTACGGCAAATGGACCGTCAGCACGATCCGCAGCACGAGGGCAAGCAGCAGGGCAGGGAGCATCCAAAGCAGGAACTCGCGTGTGCGGGGATCACGGAGGCGGGTTTGAAAACGATCGCGGAGGGACAAGGGGCGGCGATTAAACAGGCTCAACCCCGAGGCGACAAACCGATTTCAGGGGTGCTGGGCTCCGGCTCCTGGAGCAACTCGGGATGGGCGCGTGACAACCTCTCGACGCGACTCTAAGAACCACCCGAATGTCTTCCCGCGTCCGCGAATTTCTCCAGCGCCATCCGCTCGTGCGCGACGCCGCGGTCTGCGCACTGCCCGCGATTCTGTTCGGAGCGGTGCTTCGTCTGTTGATGCTCCATTACTCGCCGTACGCGTATTGGGGGAGCGATTCGCGATCCTACTACAGCTTCGCGCATATGCTGCTCGATCGTGGCGACATCAGCCTCGATGAGAAGCGGCGTTACCTTTACCCGATCCTCATGCTGCTGGTGTCGGTATTGCCCGGCGCTCCGCTCAAATGGCTCGCCTGGCTCCAGCACGGGTTTGGTTTGCTGACGCTGATCCCGCTCGCCTATGTGCTCCGCAAAACGCTGTTCGCATGGCGCTGGTGGATCGTGCCGCTGACGGTCGTCTTCGCCGGCATGCCGATGGTGCTTTGGTACGAGCACGAATTGCTGGGTGAGACGCTCTTCTTCGCGCTCGTGATTTGGGCGATGGCCGGCTGGTGCGCATGGGTGGGGGA
Source organism: Chthoniobacter sp. (assembly GCA_028293645.1). Lineage (GTDB taxonomy): Bacteria > Verrucomicrobiota > Verrucomicrobiia > Chthoniobacterales > Chthoniobacteraceae > Chthoniobacter. Next base: position 697 of record JAQGOK010000164.1, on the reverse strand, counting down.
GGAACGGCTGGGCCGGGCGCGCTCCCTTTTCTGGTGGTTCTTCGTGCCGCTCGCTTTGTTCCTTCTGACGAAACCGTCAGGTCGCTTTGTGGTGCCCGGGATCTGTGTCGGGCTGCTGCTCGCGGGCGTCTGGAGAAAGCTGAACCGCATCCAGGTTGCCGCGTTGATTGCGCTCGCAGCGGTGACCCTGACGGTTGGTTCGAAGAAACAGGCAGCCTGGCTTTTGTACGTGGCAACTTTCCCCCTCACCCAACTCGATTCACCGCTGCATGCGGAGTACAAGGCGGAGATCCGCGATCTGGTCGAACCGCTGCGGCGGGACATCGATGCCTATTACCTGCTCGATGAGGTGCCCTTCAACTTCCTCGAGAATCCGGGCAAACAGGATGAGCGGCCTTTGTGGAAAGCGCTGGATCGCGACGCACAGCAGCGCTCGAAAGTGTATATGGATCTCGCGCTGGAGGGCATCAAAGCGGAACCGGCTCGATTTCTGTATCTCGCGGTGCAGCGAGCGATCGCATCCGCGAATCTCTCTGACTTCAAAGAGTACCGCTTCACGCCGGATTACTATCCCATGCGGTTGGAGCACCATTACGAGAAAGCACGCGAGGATGTCAGCGAAGGAAGATCGACGCCACTGCGCGTCGCATTCGGCTGGCCGCGCAACAAGCCGCTGCCGCCTTACGAGGAATTCCGG
>JAQGOK010000162.1 GCA_028293645.1 Chthoniobacter sp. | reverse complement strand
TTGGCCCGAGACTACGAGCGGCTCCCGGCCTCCGTCGCCGGACTCCACTGGCTCGCCTTCTTGACCTTGATGCTCCAATCTCTCTTCCGCTGAAGTCCAGAACACCCTCTAAGCGGGCGGAACTCGGCTTTTGCTTGGATGCTTCAAACGCGCAATTATCCCAACGACGATGTGCCTTGGGAGTCTGGCACCGGCCCCATGGTGGCGAGGCAAACCTCGTTCACCGACTCGTCGCTTCGCCCAAGCTCCGGCGACGATGCGCAAACCCGATGACACCGAGCAGGCAAGCCATACCTATGATACCCGGCGACGTTTCCGGCACCGCCGCACTCGCGACGGGCTCGATTGTGAACGAGTCGAAGCTGAAACCATTACCGCTGCCAAAGGTGAGGACCACCGTCTGACCGGCAATGACCGAATTGTTGGTGTTGAACACGAACGTGTCGGGTGTGTTTCCTGTGTCCGTCAGCGTTAAGGTCGGAAACGCGCCGATCTTGAGCAATGCCGATTCGCCGGCGCTAAAACTCGAGAGGGTAAGCCCCGAGAAAAGGACGTTTGTATTGAAGCTAAGACTTATCGACTCTGCTCCCGCGGTCCCGTCCAACAAATTGGTCACGTCAGCGCCCGCCCCGTTGATTCCGAAGCCGCCCGCCGTCTGATTCAACACTCCAGAACTGCCGACGACACTCGGCAATAACGTTGCCGTTACTCCACCGCGGGTGATTGTCCCGGACTCAATCTCTAACTCTGCGCCCACGTCACGAAGGTTAAATGTGATGGCGAGACCGGAAACCGGAAGCGCGACAACGCAGCCAAAAAGTAAGGCGAGCAGCAAGGTCCGAGGCTTCGTTGACAACATGCGTCAAGGCTTAGCAGGAGGAATGCCGAAGACGCGGTTCGTCATGTAACCGTCGGATGCAGAGCGACTTATGTTTTCCTCTGGCCCGCAACCGGCCTTTAAATCTAAAAGAGATCGTAAAAAACTCCGACGGATTCGCCTTGAGGACGAGTTGAGACCAGGATGTTGGGGAGGGCGGTGGCAGTGTGTCCTGGGGAGAGTGCCGCGAGGCGCATGCGACTGCCCGGCGAGCGACTCCGAGGATTCCGTTTGTCCAATCGGTTGGAGTTGGCTTTGCGGAGGCTCACATTGCTGCCTCAGCGGATTGCCGCTTCCCAATCCGTGGACGCTTTCTCATTCTCCCCCGCCATGTCCGCCGTTGTCACTTTCGGGGAAGTCATGCTCCGGCTCACTCCGCCGGGGCACTTGCGGCTGGCGCAGGCGCGTGCCTTTGAGATCACGTTCGGCGGGGCGGAAGCGAATGTGGCGGTGGTGCTGGCGCAACTCGGCGCATCGGTGGATTACGTCACGCGCCTACCGCTGAACGATGTCGCGCAGCGTGCCATTGATGAGCTGAAGGGTCTCGGAGTCGGTGTGGAAAAGATCGCGCGCGGCGGGGAGCGGATGGGCGTCTATTTTCTCGAACAAGGCGCCAGCCAGCGCGGTGGCAAGGTGATCTACGATCGTGCACACAGCGCCATCGCTGAGGCGCGGACCAGGGACTTTGATTGGGACGCGATCCTCGACGGAGCGAAGTGGTTCCATTGGTCCGGGATCACGCCCGCGCTCTCGGATTCCGCGGCTGCGATCACGGCCGAAGCGTGCGTGGTGGCAAAGCGGCGCGGCGTCGCGGTCAGCTTTGATCTCAACTTTCGCGCAAAGCTCTGGACGCCGGAGCTGGCGGGGCGATCGCTCGCGCCGCTGATGCCGCACGTGGATCTGTGCGTGACCAGCGCTGAGGAGGCGCGCGCGGTGTTTGGCATTGAGCTGGCCGAAGGGAACGAAGGGCGCGAGCAGGAAGCGGCGCAGCGGTTGCAGGAGCGTTTCGGGTTCCAAAAAGTCGCGTTGACCATGCGCCGGGCCGACACCGCGGACGCGACGACCTGGGCGGCGATGCTTTGGGATGGCGAACGCGCATACTTTTCGCAGAGCTACGAGATCGCGATCGTGGATCGGGTCGGAGCAGGGGACAGCTTCACCGGCGCGCTGATCTTCGCGTTGACTCGCGGGGACGACCCGCAGCGGGCGATCGACTTTGCGGTCGCGGCGAGCACGCTGAAGCACACGATTCCCGGTGATTACGCGTTGATCACGCTCGCTGAGGTGGAGGCGCTCGCGGCAGGTGGGGGCGGCGGTCGCGTGCAACGTTGAGCCTGCTTCGCGGACTCAGAACTGCACACGTGAGAAAAAGGTTTGCGTTGCTCATCGAGCCCGCTACGTTCCGCCCTCCAAATTCCTATGGCCAAAACCTGCTGGTTAGAACGAGAGAAACGCAAAGCCGCCACCGTGGCAAAATACGCTGTGCAGCGTGCGGAGCTGAAAGCAAAGGGCGATTACATCGGCCTTTCTCAGCTGCCCCGCAATGCCAGTCCTGTGCGGATGAGCCGCCGCTGCCAGGCTTCGGGCCGCAAGCGCGCGTTCATCGGCCGCTTCAAGCTTTCGCGTATCGCCTTCCGTGAGCTCGCTTCGAACGGGATGATTCCCGGCGTCACGAAGTCGAGCTGGTAGCCCGCCATTTCTGAGCTTTCATCGAGTCGCGGGTTCACGCCCGCGACTCGTTTTATTTTGGTTCGATGATTAGCGCGCTTCTGATGCTGGCTTCCACGGAGGCGGTTGCCAGGCACTGGGATGGAGGTGGGAATATCCTGTTGCAGCTCGCAGTGATCCTTTTTCTGGTCCTGCTGAACGGCTTCTTCGTGGCGTCGGAGTTTGCGATCGTCAAAGTGCGCGGGAGCCAGCTCGAAGCGCTGGAAGAGGAGGGCGAGAAGCGTGCGGCTTTTGCGCGCCACGTCACGGTCCATCTGGATGCGTATCTGTCGGCCACACAGCTCGGCATCACGCTGGCGAGTCTGGCTCTGGGATGGGTCGGTGAGCCGTTTTTGGCGCGGATGATTCAGCCGTTCTTCTATGCTTTCGGGCTCACGTCCGAGGCGGTGATTCGGCCGGTGTCGATCACGCTCGCCTTCGCGGTGATCACCTTTCTGCACATCGTGCTCGGCGAACTGGCGCCGAAGTCGCTGGCGATTCGCAAGTCGGTCATTACCACCCTTTGGATTGCCCGGCCGCTCGCCCTTTTCTACGTGCTCTTCAAGCCGGCGATCTGGTTTTTGAATGGCGCGGCCAATCTGGTTTTGAAGCACGTCTTCCGTCTTGAGCCAGTGAGCGAGCACGAACTCGCGCACAGCGAGGAAGAGCTGCGTGTCATTCTTGCGGAGAGCGAACGCGCGGATGAGGTGACGACCCTCGGCAAGGAAATCCTGATCAATGCGCTCGACATGCGGAAGCGGGTGGTCCGGGACATCACGACGCCGCGCGGCGAGGTCGTGTTTCTCAATACGGAAGACACTTTCGAAGAGAACCTGAAGGTGGCCCTCGAATCGCGGCACACGCGGTTTCCGCTCTGCGAAGGGCACCTCGATAACACGATCGGCCTCGTGCATATCAAAGACATCCTCAAGCTGATGCGCGCCGAGCAGCCGACGCTCGCCTCGATCAAGCGCGACCTCCTGCCGGTGCCCGAGATGATGTCGCTCGAAAAACTGCTCGCCTTCTTCCTGAGCAAACACGCGCATATCGGACTCGTGGTGGATGAATTCGGTGGCACGGTCGGCATGGTGACGCTCGACAACGTGATCGAAGAACTCGTGGGCGAGATTCAGGACGAGTTTGATGCCGACACCACGGAATTTCGCCGGATCAACGCGGAGGAATTCACCGTGCGCGGCAGCCTCGGCTTGTATGAATTACACGATCTCGCCGGACTCGAACTGGAGAGCGCAGACGTGAGCACGATCGGCGGCTACGTCACGCACCTGCTCGGCCACATGCCGAAAGCCGGCGAGCACGTGCGCATCGATGATTACCTCGTCACGATCACCCAAAGCGATGGGCGGCGCGTCGAGGCTTTGCATTTCAAACGTGCTGACGAGGCGCGGCTG
>JAQGOK010000144.1 GCA_028293645.1 Chthoniobacter sp. | reverse complement strand
GAGTTGTGGCCCGCGACGCCGACGCCGCGGCCGCGGTTTTGACCGATGAGCGCGTCGAGTTCGGCCGTCCATTGCGAATGCGTGGTGCCGCACAAGCCGAAGCCATGCGCGAAAAGGCCGGTCCAGTATTCACGGTTGCGCAGATCACCGCCTTTGGTGAAGCCCTTGCCCCACAGATCTTCCGCACCTTCCTCGCCGTGAGCATAATGGGTGGTGCGCCAAAGCCAGGAAGCGAGGGCGCGCTGCTCGTCGGTGGCAACGGACTGGCCCGTGACCCGCGCAAAAAGTTCCGCCTGTGTCTCGCGCAATCGCTCGAAGGTTGAGCACGCCAGTTCGCCGGGATACCAGGGATGATCAGTGCGAATCTGCGGATCGGCAGTGCCAGCACTCACGAGCGGCGGCGCTGCGATAAAGACGAGTAGCGCCAGCAGAAGGACAGGACGTGGCAGGGGAACGGCAGCGAAAAGCATAACGATTAGATTGGGGGAAAGACGGGATATCACCTCAGCGGCAGCGTCCGTCGAGCGCGGGATTGTTGCAGCAGATCAAGCCGGCTTGCCATTTGCGGCTGACGGCGATTCGCTGAAGCGATGCACGCCTCCCCGAGTCGCCGCCGTTTTATCTATCAGACTGCCGCATTGTCGCTCACTGCGTGGCTCGGGCCGCGGGTGTTTGCGCGTGGCAAGTCTCCGAATGAACGTCTCAATCTCGGAATCATCGGCACCGCCAACCGCGCGAAGTCGAACATCGACCAGATCCGCGACGAGAACATCGTGGCGATCTGCGACGTGGATGAAAACTTCGCGAACAAGCTGAGCATCGACTTTCCGTCCGCGCAGATTTTCACCGACTTCCGCGAATTGATCGAACTGCCCGAACTCGATGGCGTGGTGGTGAGCACGGCGGACCACACGCACGCCCCGGCAGCGGCCGCAGCGTTGCGGCGTGGCCTGCATGTTTATTGCGAGAAGCCGCTGACCCATTCCGTGCACGAAGCGCGTGTCCTCGCCACGCTCGCGAAGGAGAGCGGCAAGGCGACGCAAATGGGGACGCAGATTCACGCGGGCGAAAACTATCGGCGCGTGGTGGAGCTGATTCAGGGCGGGGTCATTGGAGCGGTTCGCGAGTGCCACGTCTGGTGCGAGAAGACCTGGTCCGGCGGCGAGCGGCCGGCTGAGGCGCAGGAAGTGCCGCGGCATTTGCATTGGGACCTCTGGCTCGGGCCTGCTCCGGCGCGGCCTTATCACTCCGCCTATGTGCCGGCGAATTGGCGGCGTTGGTGGGATTTCGGCGGCGGCACGCTGGGCGATATGGGCTGCCACTATCTTGATCTGGCGCATTGGGCTCTGGAACTCCGCCATCCCGCGACGATCGCCGCCGAAGGGCCGCCCGTGCATGCAGAGACGACTCCCGAGTGGCTCATCGTTACCTGGCAATATGCCGCTCGCGCTGGCCGCGGTCCGCTGATCGTGAAGTGGTACGATGGCAACAAGCGCCCGGATGCGTTACTCGCCGAAGCAGGTATTCCGGACAAGAAGAACGGCCTGCTGTTTGTCGGGGAGAAGGGCATGCTCTGGTCCGACTACAACGGCCGCCAATTGCTGCCGGCGGAACGTTTCAAAGACGCGGTCATTCCCGAGCCGAGCATTCCAAAATCAATCGGTCATCACGCCGAGTGGGTTCGGGCATGCAAAGAAGGGACTCCAACGACCTGCAATTTCGACTACTCCGGAGCGCTCACGGAGGCAGTGCTGCTGGGGAACGTCGCCTTCCGCACGGGCCAGACTTTGGAGTGGGACGGACCCGCCGCACGCGTGACGAATGCGCCGGAGGCGGCGCGTTTTATCCAACGAGAATATCGGCCGGGCTGGAAGCTCTAGCGACCGCCGGCGAGCTCCAGACTAGCGACCGGCAGTGTCGGCGCGTTTCGGGCGGAGCAGGGGACCGAGTTCCGGGTGTTTGAATGCTTCAGCGTAATACGCGGGCGTTTGGCCCTTCGCATTGCGAGCCGCGACGTTGGCACCGTGTTCGACCAGTATCTCCACCAGCTCGCGATGACCGCTCGCAACGGCCATGTGCAATGGGGTCTGGCGTTCGGCATCTGACGCGTCGCAGGGCGCTCCGGCACTCAGCAAAGCCAGCGCTGCCTCCGGCCGGCCCCGTGCGGCGGCCCAATGCAGAGGCGTTGCTCCGACGAGGTCGGTGAGAAAAACACTGGATTTGGCGGACATGAGCGCGAGCAACGCCGGGAGATTTCCACTCGCGACCGCGTGGTGCAGTGGGGTCCGGCCGGCTCGATCGCGTGTGGCGATGTCAGCTCCCGTTGCGAGCAGAAGTTTAAGCGTCGGACCGTAGCCGCCCGCGGCAAGCTCGGGGATTGCGCCCGGCTTTTCTGAATCGTCGTCGGCGACGGTCGGCCCTTTTGCGGCGAGGTGCAGCGCAGTAAGTCCCTCCCGATCGCGCGGATCGGCTTTTGCCTTGCTGGCGAGCAGCGCTTCCAACCCACCCGCGTTGCCGTGTTGCGCCGCGACGAGCAACGGCGTGCGGCCTTGAGCATCCAGCTTTTCGCACGACGCGCCGTGTTCGATCAGCAGATCGACGCACAGCGCGGAGTCAGACCCCAAGCCAAGCCTGGCCACCTTCGATCCCCGTGAATCGCTGGCGGCCCGGAGCACCTGGGAGCTGGGTCCGTAAGCGGCGCAATGTAACGGAGTGCCGAGGGAACACGGATCGTTCACTCCGCCGTGAGCTGCCAAAAGGCGCACCACGGAAGGGTGCGCGTTCAATGCGGCGATGTGCAGCGGGCTTTGTCCGTCGTCTGATTTGACGGAAGGATCAGCTCCGTTGCTGAGAAGCAGTTTGACCGCCTCGACACGGCCGTGAGCGGCGGCTCGCCAAAGCGGAGTGCGCCCGAGCGCACCCGGAGTGTTCGGCTTCGCGCCCGCTTTCAAAAGCGACTCAAGACTCCCAACCTCGCCCCTCGCCGCAGCCACGCTCACCGCGGTGAAGCCAGCCTTGTCGACCGCATCCGCATCCGCTCCCCGAGCCAGGAGCAGTTCGACCAACCCAGTGGCACCGCTACCTGCCGCAGCGTGCAAAGGTGTTTGATTGCTCGCCGAAAAACGGACTCGAGGATTGGCGCCGCGATCGAGGAGCAGCCGGCCCGTCTCGGTCGCGCCAAATTGAGCTGCTCGGCAGAGCGGCGTTTCGCCTCGAGGGCCCACCGCATTGACGTCCGCTCCGGAATCGAGAAGCAATCGCGCCAGGTCTGAAGTCTCACGAGTGACCGCAAGAAAGAGCGGCGTAACAGTGAGCAGGCCGGCGCGGCCGTTGACATCGGCGCCCCGCTTCAAGAGCAGTTCCGCGGTTTCCATCCCGCCGAAAAGTGCCGCCGTGTGCAGCGGCGTCATGTTGCCACTCGTCAAGGCATCGATCTTCGCACCCGCATCGAGAAACTCGCGGGCGAGTTCCGGCCGCGGGCTCATGGCGGCGTGGTGCAGCGGCGTCGAACGCGCTGAGTCGGTCGCCTTTGCATCTGCGCCGGCGGCAAGCAGACGGCGCGCAATCGCGACTTCCGCCTGCATCTGTTCAGGTGTGCTGGCCGCCGCAAAAAGATGCATGAGCGCCGCACTGTCGGCTGGGCTCACGAGATCGTCGCGCAAGGTGCCGAAGAGCGCTCCCGGCGTGATGGCGCCACCTTCCGCAGTCAGCGCCGCAACGGCTTCGGAATACCGACCACCCTCCGCGGCGTGAAGCTTTGCCAGCACGCTCTCCTCGACCGAGCGAGCGATGTGATGCAACGGAGTGCGTCCCATGCGATCACGTGCGTTCACGTCGGCACTCGCCGCGAGCAAAGCACTCACGGCCTGAACCTGCCGATGAATCACGGCGTGGTGCAGGGGCGTGAGTTCAGCAGCGTCCGGTTGCGAAGCACGCGCCCGATCGGACCGAAGGAGCTGTGCGAGGCGTGCGTAATCTCCGCTCCCGGCCGCTTTGTGCAGTTCGGAACCGTGGAGAGAGGACAGCACGGTGCAGAAGCCCACGAGGAGAGAGGCTAAATGCGCCGCGCAGCATGGAAGCTGACGGCATCGGCTGGATGCAGGCGGAATTCCCATAAACCCTGCACCGGTTGTGCCCGAGAGAGGTCGGATGCGCAATGTCGGATTCACTCGCCAGCGTTTTCGCTTCGAAGAACGCCTTGGTGACAGCCTCAGAGGGTCAGGAAATTCTGCAGGAGCTTTTTGCCTTCGAGCGTCAGGATCGATTCGGGATGAAATTGCACGCCGTGGATCGGCAGATCGCGATGGCGCAAACCCATGATTTCTTTCTCCGCGGTCTCGGCGGTGATCTCCAGCGCTTTGGGAAAGGTGTCCCGCTCAACAAGCAACGAGTGATACCGTGTCGCCTCGAACGGATTCGGCAGCCCGGCGAAAACGCCCTCCTCGTTGTGCAGAATGGGCGAGGTTTTCCCATGCATCAGCCGTCCGGCGCGAACGACCTGGCCGCCGAACACCTCGCCGATGCATTGATGACCCAGGCAGACGCCGAGCAGGGGAGTCGTCGGACCAAAGGTGCGGATCACGTCGTTGCTGATGCCGGCTTCGTGCGGGGTGCATGGCCCGGGTGAAATCACGATCCGCGCGGGCGCCAGAGCGCGGATTTCCTCCAGCGTGATTTCGTCATTCCGCTTCACCACCGGGTGGGCGCCGAGCTCGCCGAAATACTGGACGAGGTTGTAGGTGAAGCTGTCGTAGTTATCGATGACCAGGAGCATGGGTGGAAGTGGGTTGAACCGATTTGGCGCGGGCGATCGCGGCCATCATGCCCATGGCTTTGTTGACGCATTCCTGATGTTCGCCTTCGGGAGTCGAGTCGGCGACCACGCCGGCACCCGCCTGGACATAGGCCTTGCCGTCCTTCAGCACCACGGTCCGGAGCGCGATGCATGAGTCGTGATTGCCATCGAACCCGAAGTAACCCACCGCGCCGGCATACACGCTGCGTTTGTTCTTCTCGCAGCCGTTGATGATCTGCAAGGCGCGCACCTTCGGGCTGCCGCTGACGGTGCCGGCCGGGAAGGTGGCCCGCATCACATCGTAAGCGGTGCGACCCGCGCGGAGCTGGCCTTCCACATTCGAGACGATGTGCATGACGTGGCTGTACTTCTCGATGCTCATGAAGTCGGTGACCTTCACGCTGCCAAATTCACTCGCGCGACCGACGTCGTTCCGCGCGAGGTCCACCAGCATCAGATGCTCGGCCCGCTCCTTCGGATCGGCGAGCAAATCGTCCGCGTTGGCGGCGTCTTCGTCCGGCGTTGTGCCGCGCCGGCGTGTGCCGGCGATGGGCCGAATCTCGATCCTGCCATGCATTGCGCGGACGTGGACTTCGGGGCTGGAGCCAACCAGCGCGAAAGCGTCGCCGAACTTCATGCAGAACATGTAAGGCGAAGGATTCACGAAGCGTAAGGTGCGATACAGCGTCAGCGGGTCGCCCGTATAATCCGTCTCAAACCGCTGCGACGGAACGAATTGAAAGATATCCCCAGCGCGGATGAACTCCTGGCCGTCACTGACCATCTTCTGGTATTCATCGCGGGTGGTATTCGAAGCTGGCGTCGGCGGTTCCGGAGCCGGCGTGATCGGTAGCAGAGGGAGCGTTGCCGGGGCGGCGAGCCGGTCAACGAGGAGCGCGAGCTGTTCGCAAGCGCGGGCATAGGCCGCGTCGGCATCCGCCTCCACGAACGCGTTGGCCACCACTCGCAGGCGACGGGTCCGGTGGTCGAAAATCAGCAAGGTTTCGGTGATGACGAAAACGCTCTCCGGGAGTTCCAGATCGTCCGGCGGCGACGCGCTGACGCTCGGCTCGAAGAACCGCACCATGTCGTAGGAAAGGTAACCGACCGCCCCGCCGGCAAACCGCGCATCGGCCAGCGCAGGCGAGGGGACGTACCGGTAGCCGGCCATGAGCGTCTCCAGTTCGCGGAGCGGGTCGCTTTCCGTCTCGAACTCGCGCACCGCACCATCTTCCAAAATGCGAATCGAACGACCTCGACTCTCAAAGATGAGCCGCGGCGAGGCACCGACGAACGAGTAGCGGCCGGCTTGTTCACTTTTCTCGACCGACTCGAGCAGGAACGAGTGCCCGCCTTGATCGATCTTCTGAAATGCCGAAACCGGCAGCTCGGCGTCGGCAATCAGCTCAGTGTGCACCGGGATCAGATTGCCCTGTTTCGCCAGCTCGCGGAATTCGGCGAGCGTCGGCTGAATGGGGAGCGTCATGGCTGCGCGTAGGTCGTCTGCGGATTGAAGACCGGCGTTTCGTTGACGGGCAGCGGCGTGCCGTCGGGGGCGAACTGCTGGAAGAAGCAGCTCGCGTAGCCGGTGTGACACGCGCCGCCGAGTTGTTCGACCTCGAAGAGCAACGTGTCTGCGTCGCAATCCGCGCTCCAGCGGATGACCTTTTGCGTGTGGCCGCTGGTCTCGCCCTTGAGCCAGTACTTCTGCCGCGATCGGCTCCAGTAGTTCATGAAGCCGGTGCTGAGCGTCGCTTCGAGCGCGGTCGCGTTCATCCACGCGAGCATCAGCACGCGGCGCGTCGCAGCATCCTGGACGATCGCGGGGATCAGTCCGTCTGCGTTGTATTTAAGGGGCGAGGTCATGAGAGAAGGCGGATTGGCGAAAAGAAAAAGCCCGACGATTCGGAGTGAATCATCGGGCGAAGGTTCGACGCGCTGATGGCGACGACCGCACCGGCTGCATAAGCCGGCGCGAGCCCGTCAGAAGAAATGCCACCAATATTGGTTCACGCGGAGTTCGTTAGTCGTGCCCGCGAAACGCCGCAAGGGAAAACTCGGCTCGCGGAACGTTGCTCAGCGATCCGGCAATCACGCCTAAAACTTTTCCGCTCTCAAAAGCGGGAAGCCGCCGGCCCCGGCACGGTTCCGGCTAACTGATCCTGATGTCAATGAGCGCCGATCCACCCGTCATTTCTCAGGAAGAGCAGGAACAGATGCTCCAGACCATCGAGATGTTCGAGGTCATCACGCAGGCAAATCCTCACGACTGCCAGAGCCTGGAGATTCTTAAGGATGCGTTCCAGCGCGTCGGCAAGATGCCCGACATGCTCAGAGTGGCCCGGCAACTCGCAGACACTTACCTGCACCTCGGGCAGTGTTCCTCCGCGATGCAGGAGTACGAGGGCATTCTCCAGCACCAGCCGGACAATGCGGAAGTGATGGCCGCGCTGGGAGAAGTCCAGGAACGCCTCACCCAGAGCGGGCACACTTTCCCCGGTGCGAATGGTTTGCGAGCGAACGGAACTGAAGCGAACGGCGCGAAACCGATCAGCCTCGATTTCCAGACCGCGACGGCCGCGCTCGATCCAGCGCACTTGATGACGACTTCCGCAACGCTCCGTCTCGACGGTAGCGGGATGCGAGTTCCGGTCCTGGCACCGGATATCGAGGTGAAGTTGCAGGACGACGGCAACGAACCACTCTCCAGATTTCTCATTCAGCACCGCATCGTCAGCGAAGAAATCGTCTCCTCGGCGTTGGAGCGGGTGCAAAAGAAGAACAAGGAGCTGAAGCCCAACTCGCTGGGGATTTCGCTCATCGATGAGATTTGCCGGCGCGGTTCGCTCAACATGGACAGTCTGCTGTCGAGCGTTCTGGATCGTTCGAAATTTGCCTACATCCCCCTCGAGTATTACGACGTCGATCGGACGATCGTTCGAATGTTGCCGGAGTCGCTGACGCTCGGACGCCTCATCGTTCCCTTCGACATCCTCAGCCGCACGGTGATGATCGCCACGGCAAATCCGTTCGACGGCCTCGGCAAGCAAGCCGTGCAGCAGCTTCTCGATTACAACGTGCAATGGCACCTCGCCTCGCCGGCAGCGATCGCGCGGGTCTTGCAAGAAACTTACCGCATCGGCGCATGAGCATTAAGTCCTTTGGTGAACGCATCGCGGACGTCCTGATCGAGGACGGGCTGCTGCTCCCGGCGCAGTTGCAGGAAGCAGTCGATCTGCAAAAGAAGCAGGGCGGCCGCTTGCTGAAGCTGCTCGTCGATAAGCAATATGTGACTGAGCAGGACATGGTGATTTCCATGGGTCGTTGTCTCGACACGCCGCCGATCAATCTTTCCAAGGTCCGGGTCCCCGAAGAGGTGCAAGCTCTGGTGCCGAAGGAAATGGCACGACAGTACAAGCTCGCGCCGGTCTGCAGGCTTGGGAACAAGCTCTACGTCGCGATGGCGGATCCGTTGAACGTGCTCGCGCTCGACGATCTCCGGCAGCGCACCAAGATGGAGATCATCGCGATGATCACCACGGAGCGGGCGGTGACCGAAGCGCTGAGCGGCGTCGGCAGTTCCAGCTCGCAAATGGACCAGGTCCTCAAGGACGCGGCCAACATGGGCGAGACGTTGGAGGAGGTGAGAGTAAACCGCGAAGAAATCGACCTTGATCGGCTCGCGGTGGAAAGCGAAGACGCCCCGGTCGTCAAAATCGTAAACCTGATTCTCGTTCAGGCGCTCAAGGAAAAGGCGTCGGACATCCATCTCGAGCCGTTTGAGAAGCAGTTCAAACTCCGCTACCGCGTCGATGGTTCGCTGATCGAGGCGAGTTCGCCGCCCAAGGCGCTCCAGCTCCCGATCGCCTCACGCATCAAGATTCTCGCCGGCCTCGACATCGCCGAGCGCCGGGTGCCGCAGGACGGCCGTTTCCGCATCCGCGTCTCCGGCAAGGAAGTCGATCTGCGTATCTCGATCCTCCCGACCGTTTACGGCGAAAAGATCGTCATCCGTCTGCTCGATAAGGGCGCTCTCTCCGGCTCCATCGACCAGCTCGGCATGGACGATTACACGCTCGGCATTTTCAAAAAAGCCGTCGATGCGCCGCACGGCATGTTGCTCGTCACCGGTCCGACCGGCTCGGGCAAAACGACGACGCTGTATTCCGTGCTCAGCGAGCTCAACAGCCCGGAATACAACATCGTCACCGTCGAGGACCCGATCGAGTACCAGCTCGCCGGCATCAACCAGGTCGCCGTGAAAGCCGACATCGGCCTGAGCTTCGCCGACGCGCTCCGTTCCATTCTTCGTCAGGATCCGGACATCGTGATGATCGGTGAGATTCGAGACAACGAAACGGCCGATATCGCCGTGAAAGCTGCGCTCACCGGTCACCAGGTGCTGTCCACTTTGCATACGAATGACGCCGCCGGTGCGATCACGCGTATGGACGACATGGGCATCGAGCCGTTCCTGATTTCCTCCTCGGTAATCCTGACCTGCGCGCAACGTCTGGTCCGCCGCGTTTGCCCCAATTGTCGCGAAGAGTTCGTGCCTGAGCCGGAGCTCTTGCAGAAGCTCGAAATGGAAGACGCCGCCGACACTGTTTTCTATCAAGGCGCAGGTTGTGAACGCTGCAAACGTCGCGGTTACATTGGCCGGGCGGCGATCATCGAAGTGTTGCCGGTGAGCGAAACGATCCGGCGTTTGATCATCAAACGTGCGAGCGCCGCGGTGATCAAAAATCAGGCGATCAGCGAGGGAATGAAGACGCTGCGGATGGTTGGAATTGACAAAGCCCGCGAGGGAATTACGACCTTGGAGGAGATTCTGCGGGTCACCGCAGAGGACCACTAGCGTCGCCATGGGCCTTTTCGATCACCTTTTCAAACCGAAGCCGGATGGCGGAAGTGAGAAGGGTGGCGAAAGTCCCGCGAAGCACGGTCCGGAGCCGGACGGCAGCCCGGAGCATCCGCTGCCCGCCGCACCGGGTCGTGCCGCGTTTTTGCAGCCGAAAGGTCACGTTCCGCGTGGGCCTGCTTCGCAGCCGGAAACGGGAGCAAACGTAGCGGGCCATTTGCGCGAGCTGAAACCTGCGCCATTTGCGGAGCGCAGACCATCGGCGCGCGATCAGGCGTCCGAGGCGGTCGCGGGTGAAGACATCGTGCTGACGCTGGCCGATGTGCTGCCCCGCATCCCGCCGCACTATCTTCACGTCGGCACGCCCGACCTGAAACGCGAACTGCGTTTCCACATCGATCGCCTTTCCGCCGACATCGCTCGCGGTCGGGCGGCAGTGCCGCTTTCCATGATCGCGGCGCTCTGCCCGGACTTGTTTCACAGCCCGATCACCGACGCAGAGGATATCGAAATTCGGCTGCCGTTGCAGAAGCTCGTGGAGCAAATCGGGCGGATCCGCTCGCGGCCTCGCGCCACTCCGAACATGGGGTTTGTGCGCGCTCCCGCTCCGGAGCCGGATGCACCGCCGCCCGTTCCGCTCGATCCTTCACCGGCGCCGGCGCCGCCCGTTCTCCCGCCGCTCGCGGCGACGGGGCCCGTGCGAGTCGAGCCTCCGCCGACGCTCACGCCGGCGACGCCCGAGACGCAAGCGCCTGACGTTCTTCATCCCGCACCGGTTCTCACTCCAGCGCCCCAAGTGGTGCCGGCTCCCGAGCCCGCCGCGGAGCCAACGTCCGCTGCCGCCTCGCCGAGTGCCGTTTCGATCGCAATCAAGGACGAGGCGCCGGAGGCTGGCGCCGACGCCGAACAGATTCAGCTCAGCCTGGCCGCGATCTTCCCCAGTTTGCCGCGGGAGTTGGTTGTCGGAACGCTGCCGAATGTTGACGAAAACGTGCGAATTACGCTGCCTTTCGCACCGATCGAAAAGCAGTTGGCAAGTGGCAGGGTTGAAGTTTCCTCGGGGCGGTTCGTCGCCGTGCTCCCGCCGGATTTGCAGCGGTATTTTGAGGCGCGCGAAGGAGTGAAGGTGCCGCTGCCGCTCGAAGAGATCTTCCAGAATCTTCCCGTGCCGCCACCGGCGCCGAACTTTGCAGCGAACCATGAGCCGTTGTCGCAACCACCTTCGCCTCGGGTCGAGTTGACTCCAGACGCCGGCGGGTCGCAAACGGAGTTGCCCCCTTTGCCAACCTTGGAAGCGACCGTTGCCGCGCAAGACGAAGCACCGCCTCGCTCGCCGACACCGTTGATGGCTGCGGCTCTCGGTGCAGAACCCCCGGCTCCGGTGATCACCGCCGGAGCGCTGCCTCCCGAGCCTTTGCTGGAGAGCGTTCCTTCCGCTGCCACTGTCCCTCCATTGCAGATCACGACCGAACCACAGAGCGCGATCGGAACCCCTGCCCTCAGTGTCGAAGCTCCGCCCGGGCCGGAGGCAATTCCCCCTAGGGTTTCCGAGTTCAACGCTGTTCCGCAACCCGCCACCGATCCGGTGAATCTAGGGACGCAGCCGACTGCGGACGCTGGCGATCCCCCGCCCGATGCGGTTGCGGAGATTACGCCGCTTGTCACGGCGACGCCGTCCCACCAGACGCTCGCACCGCTTCCACCGATCCT